>JAVBSQ010000149.1:0-18224 GCA_031556695.1 Bacteroidales bacterium
AAAAAAGGGGCTTGGGTTGATGAGAAATAACAGTATAAGAAGAGAGAGTAACCGCAGCCCCTAAAACAAGTTAAAAGTTAGAAAGTAAAAAGTTCGTAAAGAAAAATTCTTTACAACTTTATGAACTTTATAACTTTATAACTTTATAACTTTATAAACTTATATAAGCGATAAACAATAAAATCCCGCACCGCTAAAAAGTTAAAAGTTAGAAAGTGAAAAGTTCGTAAAGAAAAATCTTTATAACTTTATAAACTTTGCCACTTTATAAACTTAAATAGCGGAGCTTTAGCGCAGGCTTTAGAGACTTAATTCATAGTAGAGGTCGTAGGAAACCCATATAATCAAATAAATCAGGCCCACACCTGATCGTCTATGCGTATGGGCTGGAGGCCCTAATATGTATATTGGAAAAGGGTGGGCGCTAAATTATTTTCCCCGATTATATTTAGAAATTTCCTACGTTTCTACTACAGGTCAATAAAAAAGCGCCGAATTGTCTCAGTCGTAACTTGAGACCGTGCGGAAAACAAAGAACATTTAAGGTAAAGACACAAAATTTTGAATCTTTACAAAACAAAAGTACTATGAATTATCATATTTCCAAACGCAAAGCTGTTAAAATATGCCAATTAAATCCTAATCTCTTAATTCCTTAATTTCCTAATTTCTTTATTATTCTCTATCTTTGCTACCCTTATGCAAAACTGGAAAAAAGTATTCGCTATCATTTGGTCGGGGCAGGCATTCTCTCTGCTTTCCAGTTCTATTGTATCTTTTGCCATTGTTTGGTGGCTCACTGCTAACACAGGATCTGCCACCGTTCTTGCCTCCGCCCTTACCCTCGTTATCATACCACAAATTGTACTGGGGCCTTTTATTGGCGTGTGGGTTGACCGCCGGGACCGCAAGCTAATCATGATCCTGGCCGACAGCTTTATCGCTTTCTGCTCGGTCATCATAGGCTTACTCTTCTTTTTCGATCTTATTCAACTGTGGCATATTTATGTACTCCTTGTCGCACGCGCTGTTGGCGAAGCTTTTCATTATCCTGCCATGCAAGCCTCAGTCCCCCTGCTGGCGCCCGAAAGCCAACTCACCCGCATTGCCGGGATCACTCAGGGAATGTGGTCCGTGGGACATATCGCGGGACCGGCGCTCGGAGCCCTCTTGTGCACCATTTCTACCATGCCGGTTATTATGCTTATTGATGTGCTTGGCGCCTTGACTGCCGTTTCCTCATTATTTTTTGTACATATTCCCCGTCCCCAAAAAACGAGCGAAACACATGCCGGCGGCATATTGCGTGAGTTGTGGGCTGCTTTTAGGGTAATTTATGCGAATAAGGGGCTTTTTATGATCATTCTTATGTTTGTCCTTTGTGTATTCATCTCCCTGCCTGTAAACGCCCTTTTTCCCTTAATGACCTTTAACCATTTTGGCGGAAGCGCTTGGGAAATGAGCGCCGTAGAGATAGCGGCCGGCATAGGCATGCTCCTGGGATCAGCCTTTATGGGCTGGTGGGGCAAAAATACCAGGCAAATACTCATGATTAATTTGGCTTATATTATCCTGGGACTTTCTTTCTTCTTTTCAGGCTTGCTTTCTCCTTCCGCCTTTCCCTGGTTTGTTGCATTTGTCGGTATGTCCGGACTGGCCATGCCCTTTTTCAATACCCCCATCACCGTAATCATTCAGAAACAGATTGAGCCCGGCATGCTCGGCCGCGTATTTTCATTATTTGACACCTTAAGCCTCCTTCCCGGGCCCCTCGGGCTCATGGCCACCGGCTTTATTGCCGACCAAATGGGCATAGCTCCCGCCTTCGCTG
Source organism: Bacteroidales bacterium (assembly GCA_031556695.1). GTDB lineage: Bacteria > Bacteroidota > Bacteroidia > Bacteroidales > UBA932 > UBA932. The sequence goes on from JAVBSQ010000149.1 coordinate 1,832, forward strand.
CGGGAGGTGTCCTCATCATATTAGTAGGGGTGGCCGGATTCTTTATCCCTTCTTTGAAGAAGTTAAATACACTTGGATAAGCTCGCTCGTCCCTTGTCCCTCGTTACTCCCCCTGTACCTTCTCCTGCGGATTATACGCCGAGCCTTTGAGGCTATGCGGTATTGAATATACGGCTAAAAGCATGATGGCAGCCACTACAGCCCATAAATAACGCTTTGTTTCCTTGCGATTAATCCACAGTGCTGCTATCCATAGTAAAACAGCGAAAAGTGTTTTATTATCCGTAAGGTCTGAGCCAAAAGGCCAGCCCGTCCAGTAAGCGCCAAAAGCCAGCTTTTGTATCACTGCGCCAAATAATAGTCCGCCCAGCAATAAACAATAAAGCGCCCATTTTCCATAGCGGTAAAAATCATCTTTTTTGATAAAGGCAAATATTCCCGACAAGCTAGAAAAAAGCATAGCCGCGAACATCAGCAAAATATGAGGAATCAATAACCATGCCGGCACGCTGCCCTTAAAACGTAGTGTTACAGGAGTGGAATTAAGTATCAAACTTTCTTCTGAAGGCCCGGTAAGCACTAAAAAATAATTGATTTTTTCAGCCGGATGTCTTTTGCCAAATGGTATAATAAATTGTCCTTTATTGTTGCGGGTAGCAACTAGAGTATCCCACGCTGGAGAATCGCCAAAAAAAGGTTCAAAAATACAGTTTAATTGCACCTTTTCAGGCAAGCTGTCTATTCGTATTTTCATGCCCTCACTGTCGATGTTTAAACTGCGGGGCAGGGATACCTTATACATCTCTCCGGCAAAACTAAAACTTACTTTTTGAGGATGCGTGGGTCCTGTCATCCGTTGAAATACTACCGCCGCCAAGGTAATTACCACTGCTATTGTCCAAATTAAAATCTTTTGTACTTTCATAAAATGCTGTATTTATCACTATAACTGTACCATGAAAAACAACTCTTCTTCACTGCGCTTTATTTTCACATTGGCTGTGGTTCCCGCTACCAGTGTACCTAAAATTTTCATGTAATCTTCAATATTCTTAATCTCTATACCGTTAATGGCTAAAATGATATCGCCGTTTTTCAATCCTGCTTTATAGGCCGGTTTTCCCTCCGTCACAAAATCCGCACGCATGCCCGGCCCTTCATACACCCCATTAAAATCAGGCACGAGGCCTAAGGTCACCTTAAATTTACCGTGACTGCGCGTAGGCTCACTGTCGCCCGCCTGCCGAAACACCGGCGCTGTTGTAGCAGTGGCAATATTTTCAATAATTGATTTTGTGTAATCCGTCACCACCGTCATGCCTGCAAAATTAATTTTATCAATATCATCTGCCGGCGTGTGGTAATCATAATGCACACCTGTGGTGAAATACAATACCGGAATCTTGGCGGCATAAAAAGCCGTATGGTCTGATGGGCCGTAGCCTCCTCCCGAAAAACGGAACTGTAGCCCCGCCGGATTGTAATCTTTGCGGCTTAATAACTCTTCGGCACCCACAAAAGTTTTAGTGCCGTTTATTTGTAAAGTTTTAGCACTGTCCAGTCGCCCCACCATGTCGAAATTAAACATCATCACAACCCTTCCAACCCCTTCGGGCAAGTGGCTTACAAAATGTTTAGAGCCAATAATCCCCTGCTCTTCTGCCCCAAAAAACACCACAACAATATTACGCTGCAAATGCTCTTTTTCTTTTGCCAGTGCTTTCGCCAACTCAAGCACCATCGCCACTCCCGAAGCATTATCGTCTGCGCCGTTGTGCACTGCCGCAGTGTCGGGTCGGCGACTGCCGGAGCCTTCACCGCCCATGCCCAAATGGTCAAAATGAGCGCCCAGCACAATACTCTCCGTCGCTTTTTGATTGGCTTTAAGTATAGCCACCACATTACAGGTATTTACAGTATGCGGATTTCCCTGCATCTTCCCAACCGTATAATTAAAACATTGAAATCCTTCGTTTTCTAAGACCTCATAGCCGAAAGAGATTATTTGCCGGCGAATATAATTTGCAGATAAACTATCTTCCCTGCTACCCGCTAAACGGCCTTGCAGGCTGTCTGCCGCTAAGTAATTGATGTATTTTTCAAACGAATATTCTTGCGCCGTCAATACGTTTGCACAGCACAAAACGAATAACAATAAATAATTTTTCATCTTACAAAGATAGTCATAAAAGACCGTTAATTCAACAATCCTAAATTCATTGCGTAGTTCACCGCTTCCATAGAATTATCAACCGCCAGCTTCTCCAATATTTTTTGGCGATGCGTATTTACCGTATGTACGCTGATAAATAATTGTTCTGAAATCTCTTTGCTCAACAGTCCGTCTTTTACTAATTTCAACACCTCCAATTCACGGCGAGAGAGGGAAACCGGAATATCGTTCCCATTGTTATAAACATATTTGACCGCTAATTCTTGTATCGAAAAGTGTTCTCCCGTCCGGCAATTCAGGTACTTGCTTTTCACACTCTCCAATGGGCGCTGGTCGGGCGACAAATCTACCACACTCAAAGAGAGCCAAATATTGCCTTTTTTGTCGTACTCCAAAGGCTGATGCTGCTCTATAACCCTCACGTACTTTCCGGCAGCATCGCGTATACGATACTCATTAATCAGCTTGCCTTGTTTTAAGCCTTCTTTGTCATTAAAAAAACCGCGCAAAAACAAAATCGCATTTTTTGTCAGCTGCGCCATATCTTCGGGGTGAATGCGTTCGTTAAAATAGTCAGTGCCTATCTCATTGGCAGCTTTCACGTCATAACCAAATATATCACTAAAATTATAGGAAGTGAACAAGTGCTCCATCCGGTAGTTGTCAAACACGGTAATGCAGCAGTTTGACACGCGCGACATATGTTCCAACATCGCCTTATGCCGCTCCACAACGGTATAGTCCAGCTCTTTTTCGTCGAATTCCAGACTGGACATCAGCGACATATATTCGTTCACTAGTTCTTCCATTGCTTAAAATACTGATTAATCAGTATTGCCCCAATACCGGCCGAGGCTTTACTTTGCAACAAAATTACAAATTTTAGCCCAATCTATGAAAAAATTATTCTTCTCTTTGATTTTCAACTGTATAACATTTCTTCTTTTAGCACAAAACACACAACAAATCAAAGGGGTGGTGCGCGACGGGGCCTCTGATGAACCGCTCCCTTACGCCACGGTGGTTATCTTGAACAGTAAACCCATACTCAGTGTATCCACCGATGAGAACGGACGCTTTGTGTTTACCAATATTCCCGTTGGCCGCTATAACATAGCAGCCTCCTTTTTAGGATATGAACCCACAGAAATCAAAGAGGTGATGCTCTCCTCGGCCAAGGAAGTGTTTTTGGAAATTCCGCTGAAAGAAAGCATCCACCAATTGAATGAAGTGGTAATACGGCCCAATGTGAATAAGACTCAACCGCTGAACCCCATGAGCACCAACAGCGCCCGTATGTTGAGCGTGGAAGAAGCCAAACGTTACGCCGGAGGCTTTGATGACCCCGCCCGCCTCGCCTCCTCCTTTGCCGGTATTGCCAGTAACATGGGAAATAATGGTATAGTGGTGCGCGGCAATGCCCCGAAATTCCTGCAATGGCGACTGGAAGAGGTGGAAATTCCCAATCCCAACCACTTTGCGGAAGTTACCGGCTTTGGCGGTGGCGGGCTTACCGCACTGAGCAGTCAGGTATTGGGCAATTCCGATTTCTTTACCGGTGCTTTTCCTGCAGAATATGGTAATGCGCTATCGGGCGTGTTTGATATTAAAATGCGGAACGGCAGCAACAGTCAAATGGAAAACACCGTACAGTTGGGCGCCATAGGCATAGATGTGGCATCGGAAGGGCCTTTCAAGAAGGGCGGACAAGCCTCCTACCTGTTCAACTACCGTTATTCCACCTTAGCCCTTTTGAGCCCTCTCATGCCCGACGATGCCGATGGCACACGCTACCAGGATTTATCATTCAAGCTGAATTTTCCCACAAAAAAAGCAGGGCTCTTCTCTCTTTGGGGCATAGGCCTGATTGATCACTCGGGACAAACGGCTGAAACCGATACCACCAAATGGGAGTACATGCAGGACATGGAATCACAAAACGTTAAACAATACATGGGCGCTATGGGCTTGGGGCATAAAATCATGCTGGATAACAGTATGTTCCTGAAAACAACATTGGCTGCCACCATCAGCGGGCTCGATATGCACACGGAACGAATGGATCAAAATGTAGAGCTGCTACCGCAAAATGTAATCCAAAATACCAACTGGAATTTTGTTTTCTCTTCTTATGTCAACAAAAAATTTGGAGCAAAACACACTAACAAAACGGGTATACAAGCTACAGGTTTGCTATACAATATGTTATTAAAAAATGCTGACCCTGCCGGCACCACCCTGCAAACCATCACCAACGAGTCGGGCTTTAGCGCATTACTTTCAGCCTACAGCACCTCCTTTATTAACCTTAACGATAACTGGACCCTCACTGCCGGATTAATAGGACAATACTTCACCTTGAATGGCCGCTATAGCATTGAACCGCGGGTAGGAATTAAATGGCAATTTCATCACGACCATACGCTAAGCCTCGCTTATGGATTACACAGCCGCCTGGAGATGTTGAATTATTACTTTACCCAATCGACGTCCGGCGAGTATATCAATAAAGACCTTGATTTTACCCGCTCTCAACACCTGGTGCTGTCTTACGACTGGAATATAGGTAATGACTTCCACCTGCGCGTGGAACCTTACATCCAACAATTATATTCTGTTCCGGTAATTGCCGACAGTTCGTTCTCCTTTCTCAACCTGCAAAACGATTGGTTTATCCATGAAAAATTAGAGAATACAGGCAAAGGCTTGAATTATGGTATAGATGTTACATTTGAAAAATTTATGTCAAAAGGTTACTATTTTATGTTCACTGCCTCGCTATTTGACTCGCAATACACGGGTGGCGACGGTATATGGCGGAACACCCGTTACAACCGCAATTTTCTATTTAATTTCTTAGTTGGCAAAGAATGGATGGTGGGCAGTCGCAAACAAAATGTATGGAGCGCCAATATCCGTGTGAGCTACCAGGGGGGCGACCGTTACTCTCCGGTTAATTATGATTCATCTATTCCCGCCGAAGATGTAATTTATGACGAAAGTAAAGCCTTTTCCATGCAACTATCACCGGCCTTTTTGGCACATCTAACGGTAAGCTATAAAATCAACTGCCGCAAAACAGCCCATGAATTTTCTCTGAAAATATTGAACGCCACTAATTACAAAGAATTTTATGGACACCGCTACAATTTCAAAACGCACGACATAGAAGAAAACCGTGAGGCTATTATGATACCAAACATCAGTTATAAAATAGAATTCTAAAATTTGGTTTTCAAAAAAAGTATTATATTTGCAGAATATTAAACCACTCTTACCATGGAGCTGCAAATTATTTCTGAAAAAATTATTGATCTGCGCGGACAGCGTGTGATGTTAGATGCCCACTTAGCTGAATTGTATGAAGTAGAAACTAAGCAATTGAAGCAAGCTGTACGTAGAAATTTAGAGCGATTTCCTGCTGATTTTGTTTTTGAAATCTCCAACGAGGAACGTAACTTACTGATAGACAGTATGAGGTCACAATCTGTGACCAGCTACTCAAAATCAAACACTTACGCAGCATTAGCCTTCACAGAACAAGGCGTAGCAATGCTTGCAACAGTGCTTCGTAGTCCTAAAGCCATACAGGTGAGCATTGACATTATGCGGGCCTTTGTAGCCATGCGCCGAATGCTCCTTGACATGACCACCGTGAACAACCGTATTGAGCTCTTGGAATTTGAGGTGCAAGATATTAATCAGCTGCTCAATGATATGATGGACAAACCCCTGCCTCCCGAAAAGCCCCGTAAAAAAATTGGCTTTATACAACAACCCGCCAAAGAATAATTTTTTCGTAACTTTGTAACTCGTCCCCCGTCTCTTGTAATCCTGTCACCTCGTAACCCCTCACTATTATGAACAAACTACTTCTCTCCATCGCCTTACTCGCGCTCGTTTCTTGTACCACTGCCAATAAAAAACCTGCAACCATGAATGACTACAAAAAAATCGATGTCCGCGAATTGCATGATAATTCCGTGAAACTTATTGCCGACGATTGGATGCTCATCACTGCCGGTGATAGTACTCACTTCAACACCATGACCGCAAACTGGGGCGGTGTTGGGTACTTGTGGAACAAGCCGGTGGCATTCATTTTTGTTCGTCCGCAGCGCTACACCTTTGAATTTACGGAAAATAATGACTATTTCACCCTTTCCTTTTTCGACGAAAATTACCGTGATGCCTTAAGCATCTGCGGTTCCAAGTCGGGTCGGGATACCGACAAAGTGAAAGAAGCCGGTTTAACCCCATTGGTTACACCGCAAAGCATAGCTTTTGGCGAAGCCCGCTTAATAATAGAATGCCGCAAAATCTATGGCGAATTTTTGAATCCTGCAGCCTTTGTAGATACAGCCATAATGGAAAAAGTCTACCCGAAGGCAGACTTTCATAAAATGTACATAGGCGAAATCGTGAATGTGTGGAGGCGCTAAACTCTTTTAGTCCTTCAAAAAATCCGCCCGCATAGGACTGAAGGCGTCAATTAATATACCGGCCTCAAGGCACAGTACGCCGTGCACAACCTTAGGTTCGGCAAAAAAGCCGTCACCCGCTTGCAGTGTTTTCTTTTCGCCATTCACCGTCACCTCAAATTTACCGCTGGCCACATAAGTTGACTGTGTATGCTCATCATGTGCATGGGCCGCGCCTATGGCGCCTTGCACAAATTCAGCCTTCACCAGCATGATCTCTCCGTTGTAGCCCATGATCCGGCGGCGTGATCCCTCACCCGCCGGCTCCCATGGCATCTCATTTGCTAATAAAAAAGTCTTGCTATTCATCTGTCTTTGTCTTTTAGTCTCGTGTCTATAAGTCTCTAATCTCTTCTCCCCCGTTACTCGTCACCCGTCACCTGTTTTTTCTTACCCATCTTCTCCTGTATCGTCTGCCACAATTGATAGAAATTAGGTATGAACGCTGTACCTACTATGGTGGACATCAACATACCCGCAAACACCGCTATACCCAGTGATACACGACTGGCAGCACCGGCGCCCGTGGCCGTCACCAAAGGCAACACCCCGAGAATAAATGCAAACGAAGTCATCAAAATAGGGCGGAAACGAATATGTCCCGCTTCCAGCGAAGAGTCGTAAATAGATTTACCCTCCTTACGGTAGTCACGTGAAAATTCAACAATCAAAATAGCATTCTTCGCCGCCAAACCAATCAGCAGCACTATCCCAATTTGCGTATAAATACTGATAGGCAAACCAAGTACCACGCAGCCTACCACCGCACCAAGCAGGGCTATGGGAACGGCCATGATTACTGCTATCGGGCTCGTGAAACTTTCATATTGAGCCGCCAACACCAAAATTACCACAATCAAGGCTAAACCGAAAATAGCAACAATTGATGATCCCGCCTTCTCTTCCTGGTAAGCCATAGACGTCCACTCATGCCCGAAATTATTACCCAGCACCTCATCGGCGGCGCTCGCCATGGCGGCGTTACCTTCCCCCGAACTATAGCCGGCTGCCGCATCACCTGTGATCAGTGCTGCCGAATACATATTATAGCGTGTGAGCACCTCCGTACCTAACATCGGCTCCAGCTTCACAAAGGTAGAGAAAGGAACCATGTCGCCATCGTCATTACGCACACTCAGTTTTAAGATATCTTCCGTTACAGCACGCGCATCAGTGCCCGCCTGCAGTTTCACCTGATAAATACGGCCAAACTTAATAAAGTCGTTCACATAAGAAGAACCGAGATATATCGAAAGCGTGTTAAACACATCACTTAATGACAATTTCAAGGTCTTGATTTTATCACGGTCTATATTCAAATATAACTGCGGAATACTGGCCTGCATATTAGATTGTACCTCTCCCAGTTGAACCCTGTTTTCCGATGTTTCAGCCAGTTCCCTGCTGATTTTTTCCAACTCAACAACCCCCAAATTTTTCCGGTCCTGTACCATCATTTCAAAACCACCGGAGGTTCCCAACCCTTGAATGGAAGGTGGAACAAAAGGATAAATCTGCGCTTCCTCAATACCTTGCGCCCTGGCATACGTTTGCTGCACTATACTTCTTATACCGAGTGCATCTGTGGTACGAACGGTCCAGTCGTCCAACGTTACAAAAATAGTGCCGGAGTTAGCCATTTGCGCGCCCGTCAATACAGAGAAGCCGGAAATAGTAACAAAATCTTTTATCCCCGGTATAGCCTTTAGATGCACACTCATCTTGTCCATCACATTCTCCGTTTGGTGGAGTGATGAGCCGTTCGGCAGGTTGACAGATACAATATAATACCCTTGGTCTTCTACAGGAATAAAAGAGGTCGGCCACTTCATGAAACCCCAAATAGCCAGAGCCGACAATACCGCATAAAGCGTAAACGTGAGTGCCGTTTTCCGCAAAAAGCCACCCATTAAATTAGTGTAGCCATTGCGTATCTTATCAAAATATTTATTGAAATATTTATAAATGAAGAAATTACTCTGCTCTTGTTTATTCAGAATGAGCGCGCACAACGCCGGACTTAGCGTTAAAGCGTTAAACCCGCTGATGGCGGTAGACACGGCAATCGTTAGCGCAAATTGTTTGTATAGTTCACCCGTAATACCACCCATGAATGCAGTGGGAATAAATACGGCCAACAGCACCAACACCGTACCCACAATAGGGCCGCTGATTTCGCTCATTGCCGCAATAGTTGCCTCCTTCACATTTTTTGCCCCCAGATCAAGGTGCCGTGACACGTTCTCCACCACAAGGATAGCATCGTCCACCACAATACCAATAGCCAGTACAATACCAAAAAGCGTGAGCGTGTTGATAGAAAATCCTAATAAGCCCATCACAGCAAAAGTACCGATAAGCGACACCGGAATAGTAATGGCGGGGATCAGCATGGCCCTAAAATTCTGTAGAAAAAGCAAAATAACAATCAACACCAGGATAATAGCCTCAAACAAAGTGTGATATACCTGATCTATAGAAACTTCTATAAACCTTGTTGTATCAAGAGCTACACTATAATCTAAACCTTTAGGGAAACGTTGTTTCAACTCGTCCATTTTCTCACGGGTGAGTTTGGCTACCTCTAAAGAGTTAGCATTAGGTAACTGGTAAACACCAATAGCCGCAGTAGCTTTTCCGCTTAATTTGGATACCATATTATAAGTCTTGCTACCTAATTCAATAGTGGCAACATCCTTTAAACGTAATATACGACCGCCTTCCAGCGAACGGATAATCACATTCCCAAACTCCTCCTCCGTCATCAATCGCCCTTCCACATTCAGTGAATACTGATATACCTGCTCATTTTTAGAGGGCTCTTCACCTATCTTTCCGGCTGATACCTGTACGTTTTGTTCTTTCAACGCATTTTGCACATCAATAGGGGTGAGGCCGCGGATACGCAACAACTCAGGATCTAGCCAAGCACGCATACTATAATCGTCTGCACCGAAATTCGTCACCGAACCAACCCCCGGAATACGCTTCAACTCATCAATTACGTTGAGGTTGGCGTAGTTTGACAGGTACAGGTCGCTGATGCTACTGTCCTGCGCCACCAGGTTAAGCATCAACACAATGCTGGTCGATTTTTTTTCTGTTTTTATACCTAAGCGCGTAACGTCTGACGGAAGATTGGACGAGGCCTGGCTCACGCGGTTTTGCACCAATATCGTGGCCATATCCACATCTGTTCCCACCTCAAAAGTAACCGTCAAAGTATATATACCGGCACTGGAAGAGGTGGACTGCATATAAATCATGTTCTCCACACCATTTACCTGCTGCTCAATAGGTGTACCCACCGTTTCACCAATGGTTTGCGCACTGGCGCCCGGATAGTATGCCGTTACCTCCACCGTGGGTGGGGTAATTTGCGGATATAAGGCTATAGGCAGGGAGCTCAAGGTAACCATACCCGCCAACATGATCAAGAGTGCTAATACCCCCGCAAAAATAGGCCTGTTAATAAAAAAATTTGCCATAATTATTTCTCCTCTACCGCTTCAATTTTTTGACCATCACGTACACGTATGATACCTTTCGTTACAAAGCGCTCATTGGCTTTTAGCCCTTCCACAATTTCACGCATGCTGTCTTCCTGCAACTCACCCACCTTAACACTGCGGTATTCTACAACAGAAGAGTCATTCACCGTATAAATGTAGCGTCCCGACTGGTCGGTACCAATAGCACCTTCGGGAATTAACAACGCATCTTGTACCTCTTTATAAGGCACACGTATTTTGGTATATAAACCGTTACGAAGCTCTCCACCCTTATTATCCACTACTGCACGCACATTGATGGTACCTGTGGTAAGATCAACGGTGGGCGACATATAGTCTAACTTCCCTTTATAAACTTTGTTCGGTATTTCATCAAAACGAATCTCCACATTATCTAGTTTAAACTCATTTTCCTTAGTAAAACCTATAAGATATTTACTGTCTTCCACATTGAAATAAACAAACAGCTTTGTGTCTTTATACATAGAGGCTAAAGTGGCTTGCCCACCCACCATATTGCCTTTGTCCACCAGGTTGCGGGTAACACGACCGGTGAAAGGAGCTTTCACATAACAATAACTCAGGTTGGTTTTGGCTGTGCTCAACTGCGCTTCAGCTGAAGCTACAGAGGCCTTCGCCTGGTCGAGAGTGGTTTGTGCCTTAATCACATCAAGTTCACTCACCGCATTGGTTTTCCCCGCCTCTTTAGTACGCTCGTTTGAAGTAATGGCTAATTTTAGGCTGGCTTTCGCTGTTTCCAGGTTTGCTTCAGCAGTTTTTACCTGATCCTCGTATGGTTTAGGTTCAATTACAAACAATACCTGCCCTTCCTTCACCACCTCTCCGGGTTGGAATTTCACTTCTTGCAGGTAACCTTGCACGCGCGCAATAAGGTCAACGGTTTGTTCCGACTGTAAATACCCGGGGTATTCAAACCTGTAAGTAATATTACGTTTTTCGGGATAAGCAACAGTGATTTTAGCCAAATTTGCCGCTGTTTTCGGTGCTTCCTTACAACCCACTACCAACAATAAAGATAGTAAAATTAACAAGTACTTTTTCATAATATATGTAGCCATAATTTTCAATTTTCAATTATCCATTTTCAATTAATTCATTCCTCCCCCCAACGCAGCATACAGTTGCACAAGGCAAATGTAGGAACTGCTTTCCACCGACACTACAGAGTTGGCATAACTCAACAAGTTACGTTGTGCGTCCAACAGATTCTGAAAGTCAATGAGCCCTTGCTTGTAGAGGTCTAAAGCCAGATCAAAAGTGCGTTTAGCTTGCTTGAAAGCCTCACGCGTAGCTACAATCTGTTCCAGCGATTTACTATAAGCATTCATCGCATCATCGGTCTCCTGCAATGCTGTGAGTATTGTTTTGTTGAAGCTGTTGATGGATTGGTCCAAATTGGCGCGCTCCAAACGTGTGTTCTCCAATAGTTGGCGGCCTGAGAAGAGTGTCCATTGCACTGAAGGGGCAATTTGCCAATATAAATTTTCGCTATTGAACAAATCCTGAAATCCTTCCGAAGCATAACCTGCTGAAGCATTCACATAAAATTTAGGAAACCAGTCAGTCTTTGTTGCACCTAATGAAGCCGCACTGGCATTCACTTGTCGCTCAGCGCTGCGGATGTCGGGACGGCGACGGACAAGATCAGCCGGCACGCCCACCGGTACCAATATCGGCTGTGCTATTGGAAAAACTGCGGGCACTGTAGACAATTGTTGTGTGAGTGCACCGCCGGGCGCCTGTCCCAACAACACACATAAAGTATTTATTTGTGCAATAATAGATGCTTCTATATTCGGTATAGAAGCCTTTGTGCTGTAATAAAGCGTATTGGCCTGCGCCACATCCAGCGCCGATACCAAGCCTGTTCTGAAACGCGTTTCCGTAATCTCCACCGTCCCTTTTTGCGCTTCAAGGTTTTCTGCAGCCACCTGCCATTCCCGTTGGTACATACGCAGGGTGATATATTCAATACAAACCTGTGCACGTAACATCAACATCACATCATTATAATCTTCTTTTGAAGCATAAAACGACTCCCGTTGCGATTTAGACCGCAGGCGGATACTACCTATGAGATCAACCTCCCAACTGGCATTCACGCCCAGCGTTCCGCTATGTGAAATAGCATTGCGGCCTAACATCATGCTTTGTTGCGGGCTATAAGCCGCTTCCACTGCAATTTGCGGGTAAAAGCGGCCTTCCTGTATGCGTTTACGCGCCCGGGCAGCCTCTACGCGACTGGCTGCCGTCAGCAGGTCGTAGTTATTAACCGTCGCCTGCTTTACCAGGTCGTTTAATATAGTGTCATTAAATTGCTCCCACCACTTGCTCTCATCGGCAGGCGCTGTTTGAAACTGCTCGTTCGCCGGCCCTGATTGTGGAATTTTTACTTCTACATGCTTGTTTTGCCCAAGAACGCTAAGCCCCAGGCCAACAAATAATACCGTAAAAAACCCTTGTTTCAGTTTGAATTTCATTCTTTGAAATTTGATTATCAATAGTATAAACTTACAAATATAATAAAAAAACGTGAATAACAAGGATTTATAGTTGTTTTTTGTTTCTTAGTAAAAGAATTCCTAAATTGCACTTTTAAAAGTTATAACCTTTAACCTATGGAACAGAAATACAACAAAAATCTAAGTAAAATCCAAACATCTAAAATCAGACAGTTTGATGCTTACTGTAACCAATTCGCCGGACACATCAAATTGACACTGGGGCAACCTTTGTTCCCCACACCGTCACCTATCAAAGCGAAAGCTATTGAGGGAATTAATAAAAATGTGACAGGCTATACACCCAACCGTGGCGCCATGGAAACACTTGAAGTGTTGAGCAAATACTGCAAAAAACATTTCGACCTCGACTACGGGACCGACGAAATTATTATTGGCATAGGCACTACTGAGGTGCTCGCCTCCTCATTGCGCACCATACTAAACGATGGCGATGAAGTGCTCATACCTTCACCTGCCTACCCCGGCTATGAGCCTTTAGTGCTTATGAACAACTGTACCGTAAAGCATATTGACACTGCAGCCGACGGTTTTCAACTCACCGTTGAAAACCTCAAAAAACACATCACTCCCAAAACACGCTGTATCATCATCACCGACCCCAGCAACCCCACCGGCGTGTCGCTAAGCCGTAAAAACCGCGACGAACTGGCCGATTTCCTCGCTACCACCGACATCTACCTTATTGCCGACGAGGTTTACAACCGTGTGATGTATAACAACGACTACCAGTCCTTCGGCAAATATCCCGCCCTGCGCGATCAACTAATCATTGTAAACTCTTTCTCCAAATCACACAGCATGACCGGCTGGCGCTTGGGTTGGTCAATGACCAGCGCAGCCTTTGCCAGTGAAATGGCTAAGGTACACCAATACTATGTTACTGCTGCCTGCTCTGTCGGACAATACGGCCTGCTTGCCCTTTTCGATGAACAAACGGAAAAAGAAATAGCACAAATGGTAACAGCCTATCGCGAAAATATGGAATATGCTTGCGACTTCCTCACCAAGCTCGGATTCAAATGTGAACAACCGCAAGGTGCATTCTACCTCTACATCTCCACTGAACCTTTCGGTATGGATGGCGATACTTTTGCGAAACGACTGGTGGAAGAAAACGGCGTGGCTATTATCCCCGGTAATGCTTTCGGTAAGGAATACGACAATTATATACGTCTCTCTTATTGTGTGGATATGCCCGTGCTAAAAGCCGCACTTGACCGCATTAAGGCCTTTGTTGATAAACTAAAATAATTAGACCAAATCAATGGATTTCGGATTCGTAAAAATAGCTATTGCTACTCCCGTAGTGCGCGTGGCCGATTGTGGATATAATGGCCTGCAGATAGAGTCGCTCATCAAAGAAGCAGCTGAACGGCAGGTGCAGCTTATCTGCTTTCCTGAACTGTGTATCACGGCTTACACCTGTGGCGATCTCTTCTTCCAAAAAGCTTTGCTTGATGAGGCGGAGAATACACTCGGCCGCCTCCTCGAAAGTACCCGCAAATATAACCTTCTTTGTGTGGTAGGCATGCCCATCACCGATGGAACGCAAATATTCAACGCCGCAGTAGCCTTTCAGTCGGGGAAAATATTGGCCGTAGTGCCGAAAACTTTCTTGCCTAACTATAGCGAATTTTACGAAAAACGATGGTTTGTTCCCGCCTCCTCAGCGCTTACCGACAACTTTCTCCTGTGCGGACAAACAGCCCCCTTCGGCGCCAACATTCTCTTGCAGGGCGGCACCGCCTGTGTCAGCATTGAAATCTGTGAAGACCTGTGGATGCCCCATTCACCCACCATTCACCACGCTCAACATGGTGCAAATATCCTTCTTAACCTCTCTGCAAGCAATGATCTGGTAGGTAAAAACACCATTCGTCGCGACCTGGTTGTACAACAATCCTCGCGCTGTAAAGCTGCTTATGCGTACAGTTCTGCCGGCTTTGGTGAATCAACCACTGACGTCGTCTTCTCCGGTAGTGGCTACATTGCCGAAATGGGCAGCCTGTTGGCCGAGCATGAACGCTATCGCCTTGACAATCAGCTAACCATTGCCGATATCGACTTGGAGAGAATTGCTATTGATCGTAAACGGCATACCAGTTTTACTACTCCTTTGGCGCCTGAAAACGACATATACCGCCGTATTTCATTTAACATGCCGGCCACTAAAAAGTCAGCTGTTACCCGTCCTATTGATCCCAATCCTTTCGTAAACAAGGCAACCATCAGCGAAGATTGTGAAGAAATTCTCTCCATACAAGCTGCCGGTTTGGCAAAACGGCTCCTCCATACTCACGCTGAAAAAGTGATGGTGGGCATTTCGGGCGGACTCGACTCCACCCTCGCCCTCTTAGCTTGCGTGCGTACTTTCGATATGTTGGGGCTTCCTCGTAAAAACATTGTCGGCATCACCATGCCAGGCTTTGGAACTACCGGACGCACCCACAAAAATGCTAAGGACTTGATGAAATTGTTGGAGATTGACAGTCGTGAAATAGACATCATTCCCGCTTGTTTGCAGCATTTTAAAGATATCAACCACGACGCATCTATCCTTGATGCCTGCTATGAAAACACCCAAGCACGTGAACGCACACAACTGCTCATGAATATTGCCAACAAAGAAAATGGCTTGGTCATTGGCACCGGCGACTTGTCGGAGCTGGCCCTCGGATGGGCTACCTACAATGGCGACCACATGTCCATGTATGCTATCAACGGAACCATACCAAAAACCCTCATACCCCATATCATCAATTATGTTGCGGGCGATCAGAGTGAGGATGTACAGAAAATTTTACATGATGTGATAGCCACCCCGGTTAGTCCCGAATTATTGCCGGCGGATAAAAAAGGAGAAACTACCCAAAAGACTGAAGACCTTGTAGGACCTTACGAATTACATGATTTCTTCCTTTACTATACCCTTCGTTTCGGCTTCCGCCCCACCAAAATATTCTTCCTGGCGCAACGTGCTTTTGCCGGTAAATATGACGAGATGGAATTAAAAAAATGGTTGGAAATGTTCTTCCGCCGTCTTTTCAGTCAGCAGTTCAAGCGCTCCTGTATGCCTGATGGCCCCAAGGTGGGATCCCTTAGCCTATCGCCCCGTGGCGACTGGCGTATGCCCTCCGATGCCGCCGCCCATATCTGGATGGAGGAAATTGAAGCGCTGTAGTTAGGGGAAGAGAAGGTATCGTAGTTGGGGCGAATTGTGGATCGCTGTTGGGGCGGATCGTATTCGCCCTGCCTTTAGAGCTCTCCTGAAATATAGGGCGAATGCAATTCGCCCGTACGGGAGTTGAATTTATCTGCTCCCCATTTTTCCGGATTGCGCATGATATAGTTCGCTATGTTATTATATGCCTTTTCGTTCCGTATGATGGTTTCGTAATAATCACGTTGCCAAATTATCATATTCGGATTTCCATATAGTTGGCGTATTTTTTGCGTTACCACCGATTTATATCCTCGTATAATAGCTCCTATAGTATTCGAAGTTCCCCGCGGTCGTTCTCGTTGGGGCGAATCGTATTCGCCCTGTATTTTTTGCAGCTGAATATCGTATTTCCCCTGCCTCCCTCGTTCCCGTTTCCGTTGGGGCGAATCGTATTCGCCCGTACGGGAGTCCTCGGAGATGATAATGATGCCATGAATATGGTTGGGCATAATTATAAA
>JAVBSQ010000169.1:0-6563 GCA_031556695.1 Bacteroidales bacterium
TTTTTAAGACTATGAAAAACTTCGGCACCCATACGCAAGGCCTCGGCAAAGGTCTCAGCACCCACGGGCATGATCATAAATTCCTGAAAGTCGATAGAATTGTCGGCATGTGAGCCGCCATTCAAGATGTTCATCATGGGGATAGGCAAAGTACGTGCACCCACCCCGCCTACGTAACGGTAAAGAGGCTGTCCGGTGGTTTGTGCAGCTGCTTTAGCCACTGCTAAGGAAACACCCAAGATGGCATTAGCGCCTAAGTTTGATTTGTTATCACTACCATCAAGTGCAATGAGCGCTTGGTCTATGGCATACTGATCAAGTACGGATTTCCCGTTAAGCTCTTCGTTGATGGCGGTATTCACGTTATCTACGGCTTTTAATACCCCTTTACCGCCATAACGGCCTTTATCTTCGTCACGAAGCTCCATGGCTTCATGTATACCTGTAGAAGCACCTGAGGGCACAGCAGCACGGCTTAATACGCCGTCTGAGGTCAATAGATCTACTTCAACGGTAGGGTTTCCGCGTGAGTCAAGGATTTGGCGGGCATGTATGCTTAATATTTGTGACATAATTTTGAGTTATAAAGTTCGTAAAGTTTAAAGTTTCTAAAGATTATGCAGCAAATATCGTGCCAAAAGGAAGAAAATAGATTGATTTCAAATTAAATGATTTGAAATAGATTAATTTCAAATCAAATGATTACCTTTGTAGAAATTAATTTAATTTATTGTATGGAAGCACCTTTTGTATACGGGAAAATAGCTGTTAAAGATGATTTTACAGACAGGGAGGCTGAAAGCAAGCACCTCCTGGATAATTTCCGGGGACTAGTGAATACGGCCATTATTGCCCCTAGAAGATGGGGTAAAACCTCGTTGGTCAACAAAGTTGCAGAAACATTGGAGCTAAAGCATAAAGATATTATTGTGTGTAAGCTCGACTTGTTTAATTGTCGCACAGCCGAACAATTTTATACCGCTTTTGCCAATGCTGCTCTCCGGTCATCAAAAACGACTGTAGAAGAGTTTATGGAAAATACACGGAAATATTTGGGCCGTTTTGCTCCCACTATTACCTTTTCCGATAGTGCTCAAAGCTATGAATTAGCCTTTGGTATTGATTTTAAAGAAAGGAGTATGTCGTTTGATGAAATATTGAACCTGCCGCAAAAAATAGCCACCGACAGTAAAAAAAGGGTGATAATGTGTATTGATGAGTTCCAAAATATCAAAGGATATGACGACCCTTTAGCCTTCCAAAAGAAGCTGCGGTCACACTGGCAACATCATGACAAGGTGGGCTATTGCCTTTATGGCAGCAAACGCCATATGCTGATGGACATTTTTACAAACTACAGTATGCCCTTCTACAAGTTCGGTGATATTATGTTTTTGCAAAAAATAGGGCGTGAAGACTGGGTTAGATTCATAGCTGAACGCTTCAAAGGAACAGGCAAACAAATATCCAGGGAGCTGTGCGGTGAAATTGCCGACCTGATGAAGTGCCACCCCTACTACACGCAGCAACTCAGTCAACAAGTGTGGTTGCGCACAGAAAAAACCTGTAATGCAAAAATAGTAGCTGACTCTTTTGCCTCCCTCATCAATCAACTAAGCCTGCTGTTCACTACTATTGTTGATACACTTACCCCAAGGCAAATCAATTTTTTGTCTGCCATTGTGGCCGGCGAAAGTAATTTTTCATCAAAAGAAGTACTGAAAAAATATAATTTAGGCACTTCTGCTAATATTAAAAATCTACGCAAAGCCACTTTGGAAAAAGATTTAATTGACATACTCCCTGGCAATAAGGTTGAAATCCAAGATCCTGCGTTTGAATACTGGCTTGTTAAAGTATATAATCAATCGATTTCAAATCATTTAATTTGAAATCGATTGATTTGAAATTAAATGATTTTATTTTAAAATATCTTCCAATGCAAAAAGGCCGCCTTTTAGGCGACCTTTTTGCATTATCCGTAGAAAGAGATTATCCTTTTTTGGTACGAATTTGTTTGGGAGCAGCGGCCGATTTGGTCGGTTTAGCTGCAGGAGCTTTAGCTGTTTTAGCAGCGGGCTTCTTAGCGACCGGCTTAGCAGCGGCTTTTTTAGGCTTTTCTTCTCCTGCTGTTTCAGTTGTTTCAACAGCGGGAGCCGTTTCCTTTTTAGCTCCACTACGGCGGGTTGTCTTCTTAGCAGCGGTTTTCACGTTACCCAAAGCTGCTTCATTGAAGTCCACCAGTTCAATCATGGCCATGTCAGCAGCGTCACCGGGACGGAAGCCGGTTTTCAGTACGCGAGTGTAACCTCCGGGGCGGGTAGCAATTTTAGGGGCTACTTCGCGGAAAAGCTCAGCAACGGCTTCTTTGCTTTTCAAATAAGCAAATACCGTACGGCGTGAATGCGTAGAGTCATCTTTTGATTTGGTAATCAAAGGTTCGATATACACGCGTAGAGCTTTAGCTTTAGCTTCGGTTGTTTCAATGCGTTTATGCAAGATGAGAGATGAGGCCATATTTGCCAACATCGCTTTGCGGTGGCCTGTTTTTCTCCCTAAGTGATTAAATTTTTTATTATGTCTCATCGCTAATTATTCTTTGTCGAGTTTATATTTACTGATGTCCATGCCGAAGCCTAATTTTAAGCGGTCAAGCAGGGCATCTAATTCGGTGAGCGATTTGCGTCCGAAGTTGCGGAATTTTAAAAGGTCGCTACGTTGGAATTTTACCAATTCGCCGAGGGTTTCCACTTCAGCTGTTTTGAGACAGTTGAGTGCACGTACGGAAAGCTCCATATCAGCCAGGCGGGTTTTAAGCAATTGGCGCATGCGCAGTGTTTCTTCGTCAAATTCGTCGCTACTTGATTCTTCCGGAGTATCAAAGGTGATCTTATCGTCAGAGAAGAGCATAAAGTGATAAATCAGAATTTTGGCTGCTTCACGCAAGGCGTCTTTAGGGTGAATTGAACCGTCGGTAGTAATTTCGATCGCCAGTTTTTCATAGTCTGTCTTTTGCTCCACACGCCAGTTTTCAACGGCATATTTCACGTTTTTGATGGGGGTATGAATACTGTCGATAGGAATTAATCCGAAAGCTGCATTTTCAGGCTTATTTTCTTCAGCAGGAACATAACCGCGGCCTTTGCCGATAGTCAGTTCAAATTGAAGTTTCACACCCGGTTCTTTCTGACAAATCAGCAGGTCGGGGTTCAACACTTTAAATGAAGAAAGTTGCTTTGAAATATCACCGGCCTTGAATTGATCTTGTCCGGAAATGGTGATAGAGAGTGACTCACTGTCAATTTCATCAACCATTTTTTTGAAGCGCACTTGTTTAAGGTTCAGAATGATCTCCACTACGCTTTCAATAACACCGGGAATGGTGGCAAATTCGTGATCAACACCGGCAATTTTCACGGTAGTGATGGCGTAGCCTTCGAGTGACGAGAGGAGAATACGGCGGAGGGCATTACCTACGGTAATACCATAGCCAGGCTCCAAGGGGCGGAACTCAAAGCGACCGAAGGTGTCGTTAGCTTCGAGTAATATAACTTTATCAGGTTTTTGAAACGCTAGTATTGCCATAATTTTGTATATAATAGGGTTGTTACTGGGACTATTTCGAGTACAATTCCACGATCAACTGTTCGTTGATATTTTCAGGAATTTCGGTACGCTCGGGCAAACTTACAAATTTACCAGTAAGGGTTGCTGCATCCCATTCCAACCAAGGAAATTTACCGGTAGTGCGACCGGCAACATTATCTTGAATTACCTCAAGACTTTGTGAACGTTCACGTATACCTACCAAGTCACCTGCTTTAACGGTGCATGAAGGAATGTTACATACTTTACCGTTCAATACAATGTGACGGTGAGTTACCAATTGACGAGCAGCAGCGCGTGTAGGAGCAATGCCCAAACGGTAAACCACGTTATCAAGGCGGCTTTCAAGCAGGAAAAGAAGGTTTTCACCTTTACGTCCTTTCATACGTGAAGCTTTCTCAAAAAGGTTGCTGAACTGACGTTCAAGAAGACCATAGGTGTATTTTACTTTTTGTTTTTCAAGTAACTGAGTTCCGTACTCTGAAACTTTTTTACGCTTTTTAGCCAAGCCGTGTTGTCCCGGAGGGTAGGCGTGGCGATCGTAATTTTTGTCGGGACCATAGATAGGCTCTCCGAACTTGCGGGCGATTCTTGT
This sequence comes from Bacteroidales bacterium, assembly GCA_031556695.1. Classification (GTDB taxonomy): domain Bacteria; phylum Bacteroidota; class Bacteroidia; order Bacteroidales; family UBA932; genus UBA932. The sequence continues at coordinate 4,202 of JAVBSQ010000169.1, forward strand.
GTTAGGCCCTGTATATCTTGCCATTTAATTTTTGCCGAATTTTACCCGTTGCCGCCGGGGTTTGTTTAATTATTAAGCGTTATATGCTTTGACCTTCGAGTTCAACGATTCAAAGATTTAAGGTTTAAAGATTCAAAGATTAGAATAAACCTGTCTTTTTTAATCTTTAAATTTTTAAATCTTTAAACTGTTTTACACTCTACGACGTCCTTTAGGACGGCAGCCGTTGTGCGGCAAAGGAGTAACATCAATGATTTCGGTAACTTCAATACCGGCAGTGTTAATGGTACGGATGGCCGATTCACGGCCGGCACCCGGTCCTTTAACATATGCTTTTACTTTACGCAAACCCATATCGAAAGCGACTTTAGCACAGTCGGAAGCTGCTGTTTGTGCAGCATAGGGAGTGTTCTTTTTAGAACCGCGGAATCCCATTTTACCGGCTGATGACCAACTGATTACCTGACCTTCGCTATTTGCGATGGTTACAATAACGTTGTTGAATGTTGAATGTACGTGAAGTTGTCCGTTAGCGTCAACTTTCACTACTTTTTTCTTGGTTGTTGTGGGCTTTTTTGCCATGTCACTTACTATTTAGTTGCTTTTTTCTTGTTTGCTACAGTTTTCTTCTTACCCTTACGAGTACGAGCGTTGTTTTTGGTACTTTGTCCACGTAAAGGCAGACCGAGACGGTGACGAATACCACGGTAACAACCGATGTCCATCAGACGTTTAATGTTTAATTGGATCATTGAACGCAATTCACCTTCGATTTTATAGCCACCTTGTTGGATAAGGGTACGAATGGCGGTTACTTGATCATCGTTCCAGTCTTTCACTTTAGTATTGAAATCAATACCTGCTTGCGAAAGGATATTTTGAGCCGTGGTGCGGCCAATGCCGTAGATGTAGGTCAAACCTATCTCTCCGCGTTTGTTTTTGGGTAAATCTACTCCGGCTATACGTGCCATATTTCTAATTTAAAGATTAAAAAAGCTCAAAGGTTATATTAACCCTGGCGCATTTTGAATTTAGGATTCTTTTTGCAGATCACGTATAAACGGCCTTTGCGTTTCACGATTTTGCAGTCCTCACTGCGTTTTTTGATGGAAGCTTTTACTTTCATATTTTTTATTTTTATATTTTTTTCTATTTATGTCTAAATGTTATGCGGCCTTTGGTGAGGTCATAGGGTGACATTTCTACCCTTACCTTATCGCCGGGCCGGATACGTATGTAGTGCATACGCATTTTACCGGAAATATGGGCGATAATGATGTGGCCATTATCCAATTCAACGCGAAACATCGCATTGGACAAAGCTTCTACAATAACACCTTCTTTTTCTATGGCTGTCTGTTTAGACATATTTTTTAATTTTCTATATAATCAAATGTTGACAAGATTTCGGGTTTTCCTTTTCTGACACAAACGGTGAGCTCATAATGGGCACTAAGTTTGTTGTCGTCGGTATGAAGGGTCCAACCGTCATTGTCGAGATATACGTTTCTAGTTCCTTCGTTAATCATTGGTTCAATGCAAATCACCATGCCTTCTTTCAAGGTTTTCCCGTGTCCTCTACGGCCGAAATTCGGTACTTCAGGACCTTCATGCAGGTGTTTCCCTAAGCCATGCCCTACCATTTCGCGTACTACGCTAAATCCGTAGAGTTCGGCATGAGCTTGCACAGCGGCGGAGATATCACCTACCCTGTTCCCGTCAATAGCTTGTGCTATTCCCTTGAACAAGGATTCTTTTGTAGCCTTCATCAACTGAAGGGCTACAGGGCTAACTTTTCCTACTGCAAAGGTATAGGCTGAATCGCCGTAATAACCTTTGTAGCGTGTGCCGCAGTCGACTGATACAATGTCGCCTTCCTTAAGCTGGTATCCCGAAGGAATACCGTGTACTACCACATCATTTACCGATATACAAAGTGTATTGGGAAATTCGTTGTAGTGGAGGAATGCAGGCTCCGCACCATGATCACGGATAAAAGTTTCGGCCAGTTTATCCAACTCAAGCGTTGTTACACCCGGCTGTATCCGTTTTCCAACTTCCGCCAAGGTTTTTGATACTAAAAGAGCATTTTCTTTCAGGATCGCTATTTCCTCGTCGGTTCGCAGAACTATCATTTTTCCAAAGAGCATTTAAAAGATGACTATCCGTTGCGACCTTTCAGTCGTCCGGTTTTCATCAGTCCGTCATAATGACGATTAAGCAAGTAACTTTCAATTTGCTGTAAGGTGTCTAATACCACACCAACCATAATGAGAAGAGATGTTCCACCATAGAAGTGTGCAAATTTATTGCTGATTCCAAACATCATAGCTAAGTCGGGCAAGATAGCCACCATAGCCAG
>JAVBSQ010000129.1:0-4294 GCA_031556695.1 Bacteroidales bacterium
AGCGTAACCTTATCGACAGTATTTCGATAGAAATGATTGTGCAGGATAATAATTTGTACATTTTCCCCTTCCTGCTCAACATCGACCGTTACCAATGTGCGGTAGGCGGCACCCAGCATCTCGACATGAGTTTCGACTACCATGTTTCGGTCATCAAGTCACCTATACCTTTTAAATTTGGTGTCAACCTCATCGGTACCCCCGACAAGTTTAAGATACGGCTGGTCAAAGCCAAATACACTGATCTCTTCAAACCGGCCAAAACACAGTCGATGCAAGGCGCACAACTCACCGTGCGAACAGAGTTGCAAGCCAAACTGCGGGAAAACATCAAAGAGATTGTAAACTCCTCTTCTACTCCTCAACGCAACAGGCCGGCGCAACAATCAGGAACCTTGAATAAAGATATGATACGTACCTACCTGAGCACTGATAATTCGGAAGTGGTCAATGACACTACGGCTGTGGATACCGAAGCATTGGCCAAACAACAAGGTATGGCAGAAGAGATGTGATCCCAGTAGGATTCGAACCTACGACCTACAGATTAGAAATCTGTTGCTCTATCCAGCTGAGCTATAGGACCATTTTTATGAACGGAGTGCAAATTTAAGCAAAAATTTTGAATTTTGCTATATGCCACTTCTGTAATCGATAGGCACAAGCTGTAGCTAACACGCCAAAACCGTATTTGGTACTGCGCCTGATATTGATAGAGGACGCTTCTTCAAAATATTTCGTGGGACAGGTCATCTCGGCAATTTCAAAGCCTTTGAAACATAACTGCGCCAACATCTGATTGTCAAAAACGAAATCTTCCGAATTAACATGATAATCTATCGCCAACAAAGCCTCTTTGGAAAAAGCCCTGTAGCCGGTATGGTATTCACTCAGCTTTTGACTCATCATTATATTTTGAAAGAAGGTAAGCCCGCGGTTGGCAATGTATTTGTAAAGCGGCATACCGCCTCGTAGAGCGCCAAGGCCCAAAATACGTGAACCCAGCACCACTTGATACACCTCATTCGCTATCATGTAGGACATGGAATGAATCAATTTTGGGGTATACTGGTAGTCGGGATGCAACATAATAACGATATCCGACGAGAGCTCCAAAGCCTTATCATAACAACTCTTTTGATTGCCGCCATAACCTCTGTTCTTTTCGTGAACAACAATATGTTTTATACCCAGTTCTTTGGCTTTGGACACCGTATTATCGCGACTATTATCATCAACCAATATCACATGGTCTACAATTTCAAAAGGAATTTCATTGTAGGTACGCTCCAATGTTTGTTCGGCATTATAAGCCGGTAAAACTACAGTTATAATTTTGTTATTTATCATCTTGCTTACGCATATCAATGGTTAAAAGATAGTGTTTCAATTCTTCCACAAATAAAGCAGGCGACTCTTGTTCCTTTGTGGACAAAACAAAGTCGTAGGGATTATCAGGATAAGCGGTACGCCCTACCTTCATATGTGCTACAGAAAGAGAGGAAAGATAATGTTCTGCCGGTATTTTTTTTAGATTAAAATCAATCAGAATATCAAATTCCTGTTCTGTAAAATACAAAATCTCAGAAGGAATAGGTTTACCATACCAGTTCACAGCAGACTTACAAAAATATTGTCGAGCCGGTATCATCGTAAAATCTTCCGGCATTTTTTTCTCCGGATAATAAATTACCGTCCTGCAACTAATATATTTGGTACTTAAATAAGCAATTAAATCCTCCACCGCTTTCTCTGTTTCCGAATCAAACGTATATAGAATCCCCACCGTTTTGGCCGTGTTAAAGCTTACAAAAGAAGCAAACCGGTGATGTGAAGGCAAAGACTTGCGAATATCACGATTCGCTATATACTGTTTGAACGATTTAAACATAAGCCTCTAAAATTTAATTCCAATTTAAAATTTTTGAGAAATCATAAGTTTCAGGATCCGGAACATATTTTTTAGCCGCCTCATAATCGGCCGGAGTAATGTAGTGGAACATATTACGGATAATAGACTGCACGCTTTCGCTATTAATATTCACCAAACGAGGGGGAATTTTTCCCGTTACAGGATCCTGCAAGTCTTTCAGGAATAAAGGTGTAACATCTCCGCTGGTGTTCACATATACCATACAGCCGGTATGCTTGGCTGCAAATAATTTATATACCCCCAAGCCCATCAAAGTACAATACTCGCGGTCCCAGGCAATAGGGGTATCACAACGTACCTCATACCCTATTTCTACGGGACGACTTTTTACTTTTAATTTTATTTCCGTGAGTTTATTATCAATCAATTCGCTAAAAATATGCGCTTTACTCACCTTACCCAACTCTGGGTGTCCATGTTCATCGTAAGAAAAATGTATACCTGACTTTTTAATTTCGTCTTCACCCAATTCATGAAAGACCCCTTCAGAGATCACCACTGCCCCATAATCCGTGCCCATCAGCTTACGTTTGATCATGGAAGATATCACCAAGTTCACAATTTTATCAACGGTGATCGTAGTTTTATTAAACATCTCAGGAATAACAATCATGGGATAGTGACAAGAGGCGCCTATACCAAAAGCCAGGTGACCGGCAGAGCGGCCCATGGCTGCTACCACAAACCAGTTGCGACTGGTACGGGCATCTTCATACACTACCGTAGCTATGGCTGCACCTCCATTTTTAGCTGATTCGTAGCCAAATGTTGGTGTGTTATTAGGCAGGGGAAGGTCGTTATCAATCGTTTTCGGGACATGGATATTTGAAACAGCGTAACTTTTCTCCATCAAAAATTTAGCTACACGGTTAGCAGTAGAAGCAGTATCATCACCACCCACTGTAACCAGCAGTTTAATATTATTTTTTTTGAATAAATCGAGGTTGAAGCGTTTTTCAAAATCTTCGGCCGAAGGTTTGTAGCGGCTCATAATTATTGAAGAACCGCCACGGTTAAACATATCGTCTGCAGCTTTAAAGTCAATCTCCATCATTTCAGGATTCTCTGTAAACAAGCTACTATAACCCTTATGCAAACCAATAACACGATATCCCTGGTTTAAGAATACCTTGGCTACACTACCTATAACGGTGTTCATTCCAGGGGCAGGACCACCTCCTGTCAAAATCGCAATTGCCTCTTTCATATCAATCTATCGTATTTAAAGTAAATATTCGGACAAAAATACAAAAAACTCTTGAAAAAGGCTTAACTTTGTCGTTTAAGTTTTATAAATCACTTAAACTATTACATATCATGATTAGTTACAAAGACCTTGGATTAGTAAATTCTCGCGAACTATTTGCCAAAGCCATTAAAGGAGGTTATGCCATTCCGGCATTCAATTTCAATAACATGGAGCAGATGCAGGCTATTATCTCAGCCTGCGTGGAAACCAAATCGCCCGTAATATTGCAAGTATCAAGCGGAGCTCGTAAATACGCCAACCAAACACTATTGCGCTATATGGCTCAAGGTGCTGTGGAGTATGCTAAAGAACTGGGTTGCAACATTCCCATTGTGCTTCACCTCGACCACGGTGATTCTTTTGAATTGTGTAAGTCATGTATTGAATACGGTTTCTCCTCAGTGATGATAGACGGTTCACACCACGACTACAACCAAAACGTAGAACTCACCTCTAAGGTGGTGGAATATGCTCATAAATATGATGTTACCGTTGAAGGCGAGCTCGGTGTGTTAGCCGGCGTGGAAGACGAGGTAAGCGCTGAACATCATACGTATACCCAACCTGAAGAGGTGGAAGATTTTGTAAAGAAAACCGGTGTTGACTCATTGGCTATCTCTATCGGCACTTCACATGGCGCATTCAAATTTAAACCGGGACAAAAACCTGAGATTCGCTTAGATATCTTAGCTGAGATTGAAAAACGTATCCCCGGCTTCCCTATCGTGCTGCACGGATCGTCCAGTGTTCCCCAGGATATTGTGGCCATGATTAATAAATATGGTGGTGCTTTAAAGGACTCTATCGGTATTCCTGAAGAGCAATTGCGTGCTGCGGCTAAATCAGCGGTATGTAAGATTAACATTGACAGCGACGGCCGTTTGGCTATGACCGCCGGTGTGCGCAAGGTATTTGTAGAACAGCCCGCAGAATTTGACCCCCGTAAATACTTAGGTCCTGCCCGCGATATGCTGAAAGCCCTTTATATCCACAAGGTGAACAGCGTGTTGGGTAGCAACGATAAAGCTTAACCGCTAACTACAATAGATAAAAAGGCGCTCCGAAAACGGAGCGCCTTTTTATTGGGCTATAATTAAAGCAAAATTTATAAT
>JAVBSQ010000087.1:0-13964 GCA_031556695.1 Bacteroidales bacterium
AGCGGATTCTTAACCTGTGGAAATCCTTTTTGTGCGTCAAGGTAGGTGGGCACTTCGTAGTTGAGACAGCATTTGAGCTTACTGCATTGACCTGCCAACTTTTGCGGATTAAGCGAGAGTTCTTGTACGCGGGCAGCACCGGTGTTAACCGAAGCAAATTCAGCGATCCATTGGGCGCAGCAAAGTTCGCGGCCACATACACCAATGCCTCCAATTAGTCCGGCTTCCTGGCGGGCGCCTATTTGTCGCATTTCTATGCGTATGCGAAATTCGTCGGCCAGCACTTTAATCAGCTCACGAAAGTCTACACGCTCATCGGCTATATAGTAGAAGATGGCCTTCGTGGAGTCGCCCTGAAATTCTACATCGCCTATTTTCATGTTGAGCTTGAGTTGTGCAGCAATTTGCCGGCTCTTAATCATGACTTTGTGTTCGCGGGAGATAGCTTCTTGCCATTTTTCAATATCATTGCCTTTAGCCTTGCGGTAAATTTTTTTAAACTCGTAAGTGGCCGGTTTTATTTTGCTGCGCTTCATTTGCAGCTCTACTAAAGGGCCACAGCAACTCACGATACCGATGTCATGTCCGGTGGCGGCCTCAACAGCTACAATGTCACCTTTCTCTAACTGTAATTTATTTACATTGCGAAAAAATCCCTTGTGTGTGTTTTTAAAGCGAATTTCAAAGATGTCATGCTCTCGGTCTGCCGGTATGTCTTTTAGCCAATCATGAATCATCAGCTTGCAGCATCCGTCGCTGGGGGTGTAAGTATATTCTTTTGCGGCATTTTGTTTAGCTATAAAACCGCGTTCAACATTTATGATTTTATTTTCAGGCGTACTCATTATTTTCTTTCTTTACATGGGAACTAACCAACAAAGATACAATTTTTTTGCGAAGTATCGACATTTTGACTACATTTGTTGATTGAAAGCAATAAGCATGACTACTACAGCCGTTGTAATATTGAATTGGAATGGAAGGCATTTTTTGGAAAAATTTCTTCCTCCCCTAGTGGAACGCACAAAGGTTCCGGGCACTTCATTGGTGGTAGTTGATAATGCTTCCACTGACGATTCATGCGCTTTTTTGACTACCCATTATCCGCAAATAAGACAGATTCAGCTGGATAAAAATTATGGATTCACGGGTGGTTATAATCGCGCTTTGCAGCAGGTGATGGCTGATTACTATGTGTTGCTTAATTCAGATGTAGAGGTGTCGCCCGATTGGTTGGATCCCCTGGTAAATCTAATGGATAACGATGAAAGGGTGGGGGTGTGCATGCCCAAGATACGCTCGTATGCCGATGGCAAATCGTTTGAATATGCCGGTGCTTCCGGCGGATTTATTGATCGTTTTGGCTTCCCTTTTTGTCGCGGACGTATTCTTTCTACCATAGAAGAAGATAGAGGGCAATATGATAATGCCACATCTATATTTTGGGCCACCGGCGCTTGCATGATGGTTCGTTCTTCCCTTTTTCATGCCTTGAAAGGTTTTGATGATGCTTTTTTTGCCCATATGGAAGAAATTGATTTTTGTTGGAGGGCGCAAATTGCTGGAAATAAGATCATGTGTGAACCAGCATCCGTGGTGTACCACGTTGGTGGCGGCACCTTGCCCAATAATAATCCGCGTAAGTTGTATTACAATTATCGGAATAGTTTGTATATGTTATACAAAAATTTGCCACGTCACAAACGGCCTTTTATTTTTGGCGTGCGGTTGATTTTAGATGGATTGTCGGCCCTGGCTTATCTTGCCGGTGGACATTTTTCCTTCTTCACTTCGGTATGGCATGCCCACATGGATTTTTGGAAGAACAGGCATACGCTGCACGTGACGGAGCACAACAACAATAATACAAAAGTGGAAGGAATTTATCAGCGCAGTATTGTGTGGGATTTTTTTGTGAAAGGTCGCGCGAAGCTACGCTTCTCTCAACTCTCAACTCATCACCCCTAACTCATAAACCATAAATATTACAGTTCCTCCACCACCGTCTCCAACTTTATTCCCCTTGATCCCTTTAGCAGTATTACAGCATCTGCGGCGGGTAAATTTTGGATAAGATAGGCTGCCAGCTCTTTTACTGATGGGAATGCTTGAAATAGCCTGTTACTATTGGCTTGCATGAAATGTTCACCCACCAATATGGCCTGCCGGATATTTTTTTCCTGTAGTAATTGTAGGATATGTTCATGTTCCACTTCGCTCTCTTTGCCCAACTCCAACATATCACCCAGTATAGCCCACTTATTTTTGTCTTGCAGCAATGCAAAGTTTTCAATGGCGGCAGCCATGCTGCTGGGGTTAGCATTATAGGCGTCCATGATGATGGTGCGTCCGGCTGGTGTGCGTGTCAGTTGCGAGCGGTTGTTAGAAGGGGAGTAGTGGTTGATAGCATCAATCGCTTTTTGTGGGCTTATGTTAAATTGAGCACCCACAGCCAGTGCGGCCAGCACGTTGTCTGCATTATAGCTGCCCACCAATTGGGTGTTGATCTCAGGGTAATCTTCTGTCTTAAGCCTAAGGAAGGGGTGTGCGGCATCGGTGGATAACACTTCAGCTTTGTTTTCTTTCTTACCGTAGGGGATAAGGTGTCTTATCTGTCTCTTTGCTATCATCTCGCACAACAAGGGGTTGTCGGTATTATATAATACGGTGTCCCCGTTGGCTGCCAGGAAGTCGTAAAGTTCGCCTTTGGTGCGCATCACCCCTTCCAGTGAGCCGAAGCCTTCCAGGTGTGCCTTGCCTATGTTGGTGATGAGTCCGTAATTGGGTTCGGCAATGCGGCATAGTACAGCTATCTCACCAGGGTGACTGGCACCCATTTCCACTACGCCCACCTGGGTGTTTTTGTCCATGCTAAGGAGCGTGAGAGGTACGCCGATATGATTATTCAGATTGCCTTTGGTGACACCGGTATTAAAGGTGGAAGAGAGGACTTGGGCGGTGAGTTCTTTGGTGGTTGTTTTACCATTGGTGCCGGTGATAGCCACTATAGGAATTTGGAGCTGCCGGCGATGATAGCGTGCTAACTCCTGTAAGGAGGTAAGCACATCGTCAACAAGCAGCAATTGCGGGTGCGAAGGTAATGTTGAATCATCAACAATAGCGTAGGCTGCGCCCGCTTCAATAGCTTGCAGGGCGAACAAGTTGCCGTTGAAGTTCTCACCCTTCAGTGCAAAAAACAAACAGCCGGGAGTAATGTTCCGGCTGTCGGTGCTTATGAAGGTATGCTCTTGAAATAATTTGTAGAGCTTTTCCATATCTTAGGTTTGTTTATTTTCTGCGTGGTGCGCCAACCTTATCCATGGCGCAACGGAATCCGATATCAATAGCTGATTTATCTTCGTCGAGGAAACGGCGGGTGCCGGGGCTGAGCCAATAAGCACGGTCAAGGAATGATCCGCCCTTGTACACACGCGATTTATCGCTCACCAGGCTGGATATACCTTTGTTGTTAGAGCCGCTGCCCTGGTTATACATACGGGTAGAAGTGGCTTTAGTTTCGGGTTTCACAATATTATTTTCTTCATAATAAATAGAAGATAACACATCGCCATCATTGTAGTTACGATTGTCTCCTACTTGGTAGTTATTACGTCCTGGGGTATATCCCACAGTATCGTAAATCATTCGGCCCAACGAGTCTTTAGGAAGTATATTCCCATTTTCATCTCTGGCCAGGTCTGTAAATACATTGCCACGGTAAGGCCTAAATTCATCAACATCATCAGAGTTTAAAGGACGGTAAACATCGGCTACCCACTCGTTCACATTACCGGCCATGCAGTAAAGACCGAAGTCATTGGGCATATATGAGCGCACGGGAGCAGGAGTAGCATAGCCATCATTCAGTGATCCGGCCACACCCATCAAGTCGCCACGGCCACGTTGAAAGTTTGCCATAAATTGTCCTCTAGTTTTTTTGTCGCTGCTACGAAGAGAACTACCGCTCCAAGGGTACATTCTATGTTCGGTAACACGTTCATCGTAGGTAACACCGATAGGGGCCACAGCAGCATATTCCCATTCCGCTTCAGTGGGGAGACGGTAACTGGGCAATAAGATTCCATCGTCAAAGGCTACACGGCGGGTCGCATTCTTGTCGCCGCTGGCTAAATTAGGCAGGTTTTTGTTCACCACACCTTCATATTGGCCTAACAAGTAGGCATCGGTATTAAATGAATTGGCATCTTTTTGAGTCATATCCATTTTTAAAATGCCTTTTTTTACCAGCAATAATTCATTTACACGGTCAGTACGCCATAAGCAATAGTCACACGCTTGTTGCCAGGATACACCTACAACCGGATACTCATTAAAGGCGGGGTGACGAAAATATGTTTTGATATAAGGCTCGTTAAATGCCATGGGCTTGCGCCATACTAAAGTGTCAGGCAATGCATTTTTATAAACATTAGGATAAGAAACATACACACGGTTCAACCAGTGTAAGAAATCTTTATAGTCTTGATTGCGTACTTCAATCTCATCTATGTAGTAAGAGTCCACAGTAACGCGGCGGGGGGAGTTATTCCAGTCATAATAAATATCTTGCTCTGAACGGCCCATCACGAAAGCGCCACCTTCTATGAATATTAGTCCCGGTCCGGTTACCTGCTCTTGCGCCTCTTTCACTTCAAAACCACCAAACTTAGGGTCATTGTATTTCCAACCGGTAGCATTAGAAACACTCTCAGTAGATTTAAACAGATTACAACTTGTAATTCCACTGGCGGAGACAATCAATACTACAGCAACTAAAACTTTATTAAAATTCATATCTTCTATTAAATATGTAGAACATTACAATCTACAAAGATAATGAATTAATTTAAAATAGAAACTCTTTAAATTGTTTTTTATAGATAACAACCGCAAGTTGAGCGTGTAGTCCACTTTCTGCCACGACCCCTGCCTCTATCACCGGATTTACTTGACCCAAATGAAAAATGGACAAAAATTTCATGTGACATGCCTGTCCAGGCATTCAAGCTACTGCCAAAGGCAATAAAGTCCATACTGTAGCCTATACGAAAATCAGCGGTGATGAAACCGGCTGAAAGAGCAATATTTCCTACATTTTGTTGTAAGGCTGTTTTAATACCGCCGCCGGCAAATACAACTCCTGTTTGCAGCAGCAAACCTCCGGTCAAGTACTGATAAACATCTTGGTAGATATATTGTATATAAGGAACAAGTTTAACTTGCTCCCAATCCCACGTGTATTTGGCTTGTGCAATGTATTTTAGGGGAACACCGGCCACATTTTCGCCTTTTGGAGCCCCCAGGTGATGCACGGCAACTCCAATTTCCAAATTATAATATAAGGCTAAAAGCCCTGCCGAAAAATCAATGGCATTTACACTGAACGGTTCATAATTATTGTCGCTTAGAGTTATGCTATTGCCCGTTATATCAATCTGATCGGGAAAAGTGAAGGTGTTGAAATCACGATTTTTATTATGGTAAACAGCCTGTAACGCAGGCCTCAAAGTCAAGTCTTCAGAAATTTTGAGGTTAAACATATAAGACAATCCCACCGCTGTTTGTGCCAATTGTCCGCCGGCCGATCGGTCATTTATAATGTATACCCCAAAGCCACTATTCCAATTCTCTATAAAAGCATCGGCTTCAGTATAGTAAGTAGTATATGGGGCGGCAGATGCCGTAAATTGACTGCGGAAAGTCGCTCCCGCATGCCATTGTCCGAAAATTCCGGTATAGGCCGGATTGCTATATAACATACCTGCATAAGGGTGATTAAATACCACATCTTGCGCAGAGGAAATATAAGCGGCTAATAATAGGGGGATTATAAAGGCGCTTTTATATTTTCGGACTTTAAACATTATAACAAATGTAGGAAAAAATAATAATAAGAGGCGAGATTATAAAAAATTAACAGATTCGTTAGGCAATAAAGGGAAAAAGCCGTAATTTTGTGGATTAAATCATGAAAATGAAGTTTATTAATACTATTTTGAAGAAAATTAACATTTTAACTCTCCTTATAGGCTTGCCATTTAGCGTCTTTGCTCAAACACCTATAACACCGGACGATACTCCTATCAAGTTTGCTATGCCGATTCTTACCGTAGCGCCTGATGCCCGCGCTGCCGGTATGGGAGATATTGGCGCAGCTACTCAACCTTCAGTGAGTGATCAGGCGTGGAACTGTGCTAAGTATGTATTCAATGATTCTAAATCAGCAGTGGCCCTTTCTTACATCCCTTGGATGAGAAATGTGGGTAGTACTAACATCAACCTTTTGTATCTTACCGGTTTTTATAAAATAGATAATAAACAGGCTATAGCAGCCTCTTTGCGCTATTTCTCGCTGGGAGATCTAATGTTTATAGGGATTAACAATGAAGCGATTCGTAGTTCTAACCCCAATGAATTTGCTATTGACGTTTCGTACTCACGCCTTTTAGGCCAATACTTTTCCATAGGAGCCGCTTTCCGTTATTTGCGCTCCGATCTGGCCGGAGGCTATTATTCACAAGAAGGAAATGTGGTATTGGAACCCGCCAACGGCGTTGCTGCCGATGTCGGATTTTTCTTCAATAAGCCTATACGTATGGGTAACATGATTTCCGAAGTATCTGCCGGTGTATCCATAACTAATATAGGTTCAAAAATGGCTTATGCCTATGAAAGCGGTAGCGACAAATCCTACTTTCTCCCAACAACACTGCGCTTGGCCGGAGGATTGAAAATGGATCTTGACTACTATAATGAACTGGCTTTTTCTTTAGAATTGAGTAAATACCTGGTGCCTACACCTCCCATTTATGAACGTGACTCAAATGGTGCAATAGTGTATGACGAAAATGGGAACCCCATAATTATAGCAGGTATGGACGATAATGTTTCTGTACCTAAGGGAATGATACAATCATTTTATGATGCCCCCGGCGGATTTTCTGAAGAATTACGTGAAATCATGTTAGGTGTTGGCGTTGAATATACCTATTCACGTATGTTTAAAGCACGTGTCGGTTACTTTAACGATCCCAAGAATGCACAACACCGTTATTTTACCTTAGGTGCCGGATTGGTGTATTCCATGTTTACTCTTGACCTTTCTTATATGTTGCCCGTGGTATCGGGCTTCCAAAGTCCTTTGGCTAATACTATACACATTACCTTGGCCGTTGATTTCGGTAAAACACAATCGCGCCGTTCATTTGAACGTTACTAAAAAACAAATATGAATATCCGCGTTGGTTATGGCTATGACGTACATCGTTTGGCAGAAGGCTTGACTTTTTTCCTAGGTGGTTGTGCTATCCCGCACGCTAAAGGAGCTGTGGCTCACTCCGACGGTGATGTACTTATTCATGCTATTTGCGACGCCTTACTTGGAGCTTTGGCTTTGGGCGATATCGGTAAGCATTTCCCCGACACTGATCCCTTATATAAAGGTATAGACAGTAAAAAATTACTGGCAGAAACAATCTCTCTGGTTCGCAGTAAAGGCTATGAAATAGGTAACATTGATACTACCGTTTGCCTGCAACGTCCTAAAATTAAAGAACATATTTTATCTATGCGACAAGCCCTGGCTACTGTATTGCAAGTTGACGTAGAACAAGTATCGGTAAAAGCTACTACTACTGAAACTCTTGGTTTTGTTGGCCGCGAAGAGGGTGTTGAAGCCCATGCTATGGTGCTTCTACTGAAAAAATAACCCCCTATTCCACATCTTTCACACATCGGAAACCAATATGCCCCATACCTGTGTCATAAGGTGTACCCCGCCGTGCCGTGGGTCTGTAGCTTTCGCAATAGTTAGGATTGCATAAGAAAGAGCCACCTTTGGTAACCCTGCGCACTTCCCCATTTTCCGCCTTCACCGGCACTGACGATACATCAATGGCATGACAACCCGCCGCCATTTCAGCGTGATTGTCTTCTATATATTCGTCTGCTGTCCAGTTCCACACATTTCCGGCCATATCATATAACCCATATCCGTTAGCGGGAAATGACCCCACCGGCGCTATAGCTTCAAAGCCATCTTCTGTGGTGTTGATATAAGGAAACTGTCCGGTGAATGTATTCGCCATATATTTTCCATGTTCTTTTAGATCATCACCCCAATAATAGCGGGTGTCGCCCTTAGCGCCTCCCCATGAAGCATATTCCCACTCCGCCTCCGTGGGTAAACGTTTGCCCGCCCATTGTGCATAAGCCATGGCATCTGTCCACGATACCTGTACCACAGGATAATTATCCTTACCTTCTACGTTACTGTTGGGGCCTTGTGGGTGACGCCAGTTGGCGCCGGGAGTCCACCGCCACCAACCGCTCATGTCGCGCAGGTCAACATCATGAGAAGGTGTGAAGAATACCAGTGATCCGGGTTGCAGCATAGCCTCATCGGGCTTGGGCGTATCCGGTGGCAGTTGTTTCTTCAGCTCTTCCCAGTCCACCGGCTGTTCTGCCGTGGTGACATAACCTGTAGCTTCTACAAATTTACGGAAATCAGCGTTCGTCACATCATAGCGGTCTATCCAAAAATGTTGAACCTGCACTGTGTGTGCCGGTTGTTCATTAGGCATACTGTTTGGATTATCAGTCCCCATGGTAAACTCACCGGAAGGAATCAACACCATGCCGGCTTGCTCTTTGAGATTATTTGTACAACTGAAAAATAAAATTCCAATGATGGAAAGAAGAAGTTGGGTATATCTTTTCATAATCTTAATATTGTCGCTTTTACAATAATATACAGCAAAAATCGTGCCAAAATTTTGTATATTACTAAAAAAAGTGTACTTTTGCAATCCGTTTTTTGGCGAGGTAGCTCAGCTGGTTAGAGCGCAGGATTCATAATCCTGAGGTCGGGGGTTCGGGTCCCCCTCTCGCTACACTTAAAAACAAAAGGCTTCACGTAATGTGGAGCCTTTTGTTTTTAAAGATGAATTACCTCTCCGTGCGCCGCCGCCGCCGCCTCCATAATCGCCTCACTCATACTGGGGTGAGGGTGGATAGAGTGAATGATGTCTTTTCCCGTTACTCCCAGATTACGAGAGGTGATTATACCTCCAATCATTTCAGATACATTGGCACCTATCAGGTGGGCGCCTATCAAAGCATCATTGCCCGCATCAAAAATCAACTTCACAAAGCCGTCCTTCTCTCCTGCCGCCGAAGCCTTTCCCGATGCTGTGTATGGGAATTTACCTATCTTTAATTCAATACCCTTCTCCTTGGCCGCCTTTTCCGTCATGCCGCAGGAGGCAATCTCCGGAGAAGTATAGATACATGAGGGGAAGTTATTATAATTAATAGCTTTTACACTCATTCCTGCAATATTTTCCACACAATGAATAGCCTCTGCCGAAGCAATATGCGCCAACGCAGGCGTGTTGATCACATCACCTATAGCATAAATACCTTCAACGTTAGTGCGGTAATGCTCATCAACCTTTATACGGCCTCTTTCAGTCGCAATATTCAATGCTTCCAAACCAATTCCTTCGGTGTTGGCTACAATACCCACTGCTGAAAGTACAATCTCTGCCTGCAGCGTTTCTTCCCCTTTCTTTGTCTTTAGCGTCAGGGTACAGCCTTCACCCTTCGTGTCAACTGCCAACACTTGTGTGCTCACCATTACCTTTATTCCGTTTTTGCGGAAGGAACGGCTCAGCTGTGCGCTTACCTCCTCATCTTCCAGGGGAACAATATTATCCAAATATTCAATAAGTGTTACCTGCGTACCTATACTATTATAGAAGAAGGCCAACTCACTGCCAATAGCCCCGCTGCCTATTACAGCCATTGTTCTCGGAATACTTTTTGGTATTAAGGCCTGACGGTAACCAATAATTTTTTCACCGTCAATAGGGGCGAAGGGGAGGCTGTTGGCCCGTGCTCCCGTTGCTATAATGATGTGTGTGGCCGATACAGATTCTTTACTGCCGTCCGCCGTCGTTACTTCCACACTTTTATCCCCTTGAAGGCAAGCGTTGCCGCTAATCACCGTAATATTATTTTTCTTTAAAAGATACTCAATCCCTTTGCTCATGCCTGAGGCAACGCCGCGACTGCGATTGACTATTTTTTCTATATCCGGAGAGACTGCTCCTTCAATGTTTAAACCATAGTCGGCCAGATGTTGACTGTAGTTTAGTACCTGTGCACTTTTTAGCAGGGCTTTTGTAGGAATACACCCCCAGTTGAGGCAAATACCCCCTAGCTCAGCACGTTCAATAATAGCTGTTTTCATGCCCAGTTGGGCGCCGCGTATGGCCGCAACATAACCGCCGGGACCACTGCCTATAACTAATAAATCATACATAGTTTTCAATACTTTAGAAAACGAATGTACGATTTATATTTGGAAAAACAAAATCAGCAGATAAACAACGGTTAACCTACTGATTTTTAAATTATAGCAAGAACTTCTTAGAAGGTTCTGTAAGATTCATCTTCCCCCCATAGCGTACGACGGTACCCTTCAAACAAAAATGTTTTACCTGCCACTTTACTGGTAGTGAGTTTGAAAGATATTTTGTCTGCTTTTACACCTGAGGGCATATCAATAGCGTTTAGTGTAATTTTTCCTTCGGTAATGGAAAACGTTGCACCTGTGGTTACGGACACATCGGTTATGTCTGTACCACCAAAACTCATATCTGCTACATTGCAGGAAATTTTTCCGCGTAGTGTGCCAATACTCCCGGCCATAGCGCTGGTAGTCCTAATCCACATTTGGTCGGCCTTATTATCAGTTGTGTTGTAGGTGCCGAAAGTGTACATAGTGTTGGTTACAAGCGTGTTTGTGCTGAGGTCGGTAACTCTGATTCGCCACTCTCCACTCAATGGATAGATAGCCGTATGTTCTACATTTATTTCAGGATAATTTTCACAACCGGCAAATGCAGCCAGAGAAAAGAGTATAAGTAGTATTTTGATTGCTTTCATATTTTTATCTCTTAAATTTTAAGCGTTGTTATTTATGCCACCACATTTTTTTAGTAATCGGATAGTCTGATGCCTTTGGGGCATTGGTGTTATAGTCCGATGAATTTTTAGGAATGGTATAGCGACACGGGAAGCTACCGGCAGCAAGCACTGAATAGTACGAAGGAGTCAAGGTGCCTACAACATATAATGGATTACCTTGAGAAGGATCTTGAATGTTATTCACATATTGTGTTCCCAAAGCAGGAATCCCCGTGCGACAAATATCAAAGAAAGCGTCCCAAGCCTGGCAGCGCGCTGCAGCTACCCATTTCTGTGTCAGAATAGAAGTAAGCATGGCATTTTGGTCGCCGGCATTAAACTCATAAGCGTTACCGGCAGCGATGAAGGTAGCAGCCGTAGTTCCAAAACCCCAACGAGTGAAAGCCGCAGTTACGCCCAAGTCATACTTGGCTTTAGCATTTCCTGCATCATTTAAACGGGCGTACGCCTCAGCCTGCAGGAAGTAAGATTCCGCTGCAGACATAAAGTACACGGGGTCGGTAGCAGCTAGGCGGGCGCGTGAATGAGCATCGGAGGGAAACATTATTTGTGTATAATAATCAGCAGTACCTTGATCTAATCCTCTATATGTGTTAGCAGGAGCATCTGAACCGTCAATATTTTTTGTTACAGTTTCTCCAATAGAGGCAATACGCGGGTCGTTATTAGAAATCAGATAGGACGCTAATGTTGCGCTTAGGCGAATGTTGTTTGCCGTATTTAATTTTCTGCGATCTGATTCATAAAGAGGGTTTGAATAATTTTCCGCGTCTGTGAATTGAGTCAAAGTTGCATCAGTAGTCAAAAAATCATTTTCTGTTAAAAGCGATTGAATAGCAGCCGTATTGTTGTCGAAGTCACGTATCAAAATTTTTAACTTTAATGTTTTTGCAAATTTTATCCAATTGTCAATATTTCCACCAAATACAAAATCGTTGGTAGACATACTGGCCAATGCTTTTGCCTCTGATTTTTTTGCTATGGCGGCGTCCAATAAACTTATAATAGCAGCATCAACACTATGTGATTCGTCATAAACAGGTGATAAAAGATTTTCCCCCTCTAGTGCCTCTGTCAAAGGAATAGTTTCGAAGAAACTGGCCATAACGTGGAAATCAAAAGCTGTCATAACTTTTGCCGCTACCCAATAATTCCATTCACCGTTAGTTTCAGCTTGTGATATGGCAATTTTAAAATCGGGTAACGCTCCGGAATAAAATGATGACCACAATGCTGTAATTTCAGTAGAGTTATTGGTCATGTTATAAGAATCAATAGGTTTGTATTGGTTCGAAGAATTGTTTTGAGTGTAATGCTGTGACCACATAGAACCAACAAGCTGGGCATCACGTCCCAAACGGGCAGCAGACCATGTAATACCGGAAGAAACCAATAAATTGGTGGCAGCTTTTTCGGGATAACGAGGGTCTTTATTGATATCCAAATAGTCTGTGCAAGAAGCAAGTACCACAAGGCATATCACCACGAGAGCAGATAATCTTATGATTTTATTTTTCATATTTTTATTCTTTTAAGATCTAAATTAATTGTTTAGAATGTAATCCGGAGTGATCCGCCAAAATTACGTACGGAAGGAGCTGCAGAAAATTCCCCTAATTCAGAGGCAATATCATTTCCATAGTTACTAACTTCAGGGTCTACATAGCGGTTATCGGAAGCCGTCCACATGAATAAGTTACGACCAATGACACTTACTTCCAGTGATTTAATAAAAGTTTTTTCAAACCACTGTTTGGGTAAGTTGTAAGAAATACTTAACTCTCGAAGTTTTACAAATGTCCTGTCAATCACCGCATTACTTTCCATCCCTTTATTGGCGCTTGAATAGTTCCAGTAGTTCATTACACCGGCAGTAGTCATTAAAGGAATATCATTTTCTGCATATACACCAGTGGAAACTTCCTTTACGGAGTTAGGTACCATGAAAGGTTGACGGTCGTTAAACAAGGTGTTTACACCATTACCATTCCAGTCAAGCATACGGGCTGTATTACTATAAAATACGCCGCCTTTGCGCCAATCAACAACCCCTGCGAGGGTAATACCTTTATAGGTAAAGCGGGTAGTAAAGCCCATAGTGAAATCAGGAGAGGATTGACCTACTGTTTCATATTTATCAGATGAAATTACCGGTAACCCGCTGGCATTTACAATAACTTTTCCATAATGTGGAGAATTGACGTCTTCTACTGTTTTAATAGCAGGTACTTGGAACACGCCAAAAGGTTCACCTTTAATGGCTTTGAACGAGACATCGTAGGCCGAAGCCAGTAAATATTCTTCGGCACCTTCCCATAATTCTTTCACTTCACTGTTATTCTTGGCAAAAGTAATACCTAATTCCCATTCAAAATCTTTTACTCTCACCGGTGTGCCGTATAAACGTATTTCAATCCCTTGGTTATTAATTAAACCAATATTTTGTGTGCGGGTGGTGTATGCAGTTTCCGGAGCAACGGAGGCAGAAATAATTTGATCTTTAGTATTGCGGTTATACCAGGCAAAATCCAATCCTAAACGGTTCTCGAAGAAACGTATATCAAACCCGAATTCCGTTTCAGTAGTAATTTCAGGACGTAAGTTTGTGTTTGGAATATTATTGTATTCTGTTAAACCGGCTACACCATTCAAGGGAAGATATAAATTACCAAATCCAAGACCTATTTTTGTAGGCTGAAAATAAGAGGCCGTTCTATAGAGCGGAGCATCATTACCGGTTTGTCCCCATCCTCCGCGAATTTTCAAGAAGCTGATAGGAGTTGATGTTTTTAGCGTTGGGATAGCCTCCGTTAATATAGCAGAAGCATTTACACCCCAATAGAAGAAACTGTTGTCAGTAATCGGAAGCGTAGAAGACCAGTCGTTACGTAAAGAGAGGCTAACAAATGCCCATTCTTTATATGAACCATCAAATTGGCCGAATACACCGACCATTCTTTTTAATGTGTTTT
>JAVBSQ010000180.1:0-8594 GCA_031556695.1 Bacteroidales bacterium
TCCGGCGCATTGGAAGCTGTGGGATTGGAACTTAATGATCTTTCTTGCTTGATTTTGGGCGGAGGAGGAGCGGCGCGTGCTGCTGTCGCCGCACTCGATAGAGCTGAGGCTCGCATAACTATAGCCAACCGTACTATTGAAAAAGCAAAAGATATAGCCCACCTCTTTAATACCAACACCCTCTCATTTGAAGATGCATTACAAAACACTTCGGCCTATGAAGTTATTATTAACTGCACTCCTGCTAAAGCAAATATTGCGGACCGCCTTCAACTGAATGCCGGACAAATAATACTTGACGCCGATTACGCTAATAAACCCTTGAAAGCAATAACAGAAAAAGCAAATGCCATATATGTTGATGGTACTGAATGGCTTTTGCATCAGGCTTTCCCTGCTTACCGCCTTTTTACCGGTGAAGAACCCGATATCCCCGCTATGCTAGCAGCCTTGAATATCAACTTGTAATTTTTAATTCGTAATTGTTGTGCACCCCTCTACCCAAATAAAATTTTGCCCTTTTTGCGGCTCTTCGGCTTTCCGGTTTGATGGCGGACGTAAGTTTCAATGTGAAAGCTGTGGGCGCACACAATATATCAATACATCAGCAGCCGTAGCTGTAGTTATTAAAAATGAAAAAGGTGAAATTCTCCTCACCCGTCGCGCTTTTGACCCCGGTAAAGGCATGCTCGATCTTCCCGGCGGTTTTGTAGATCCGCTTGAAACAGTAGAGCAAACTGTTAGGCGTGAAGTGAAAGAAGAGTTGAATTTGGAAATAGAGACGCTTTCTTACGCAACTTCTTTCCCGAATGAATACCTGTTTGACGGCATGATCACCTATACTGCCGATCTGGCCTTTATAGCCACAGTCAGCGATTTCTCTCCCCTCCATCCGGCTGATGATGTAGTTGCTGTAGAATTTTATGCCCCAAAAGAAATACCCATCAATGAAATTGCATTTACTTCCATTAAAAACATACTATCCACATTATGTTAGAATTTAAAAAATACACTTCCATTGAAAATTCTTTTAATGAAGAATTTATCCAACAAATTAAAGACGAAGGTTTAAGCAACATAGCCTACGTTGTACAAGAAAAAGTACATGGCGCTAACTGTTGTTTTATGACAGATGGTGTTATTGTGCAGTTTGCTAAACGCACCGCTCCTGTTGAACCGGGTGAAAAATTTTATGATTATGAAGAGCTTCTGGAGCGCTATACGGGAAAAATTTTAGCACTTTTCGCCTCCATAAAAAAAGACCATGCCGGTTTACAGGAATTGCTTGTTTACGGAGAAATGTTTGGCGGAAAATATCCACACAAAGACGTAAAAAACGATAATAAAATATTGAACATACAAAAAGGCGTTTTTTATACCCCTCTGCATGAATTTTATGCGTTCGATCTCTTTATAGTCATTGAAAATGGTAGAAGATATCTTTCGGTAAAAGAAAGTAACCATTACTTTGAAAAAGGTCAATATATTTATGCTAAAACATTATTTGAAGGAACGCTGGATCAGTGTATCGCTTATCCTAATGCCTTTCAAAGCAAGGTCTCTGAATGGTTGGGTTATCCTCCCATTGATGACAATATATGCGAAGGAATTATCATTCGCCCCGAAACGCCTGCCTATTTAAGCAACGGAACCCGTATTCTGATTAAAAATAAAAATGAAAGATTTGCAGAGAAGAAAGCGGTTAAAAAGCGCCAGCCTTCTGCATTTAAAGAAACCACTTACAGCCAGGAATTGAATACAGTACTGCCTATGGTGGCTGACTACGTTACGGAAAACAGACTTAACAATGTTATCAGCAAAATAGGCCAAATATCCATGCCTGCTGATTTCGGAAAACTCACAGGGCTGTTTGGTAAAGATGTGTTAGAGGATTTTTTTAAAGAGCATTCCGGAGAGTATAGTGCTTTGGAAAAAAGCGAACAAAAAATACTCAACCGTCATATCAATCAGCTTACCACAGCATTTATAAAACAAATGTACAAACAATAACCTGTAAACTATGCAAACTGTTATTCGCCGCGCTCGTAAAGAAGACTGTCCTCGTATTATGGAGCTGGTTCAAGGTCTCGCTGACTATGAAAAAATGCCTGATGAGGTGGTTGTTTCCCTTTCTCACTTTGAGGATAGCGGTTTTGGAAAAAATCCCGTTTGGTGGGGCTTTGTGGCAGAGGTAGGTGGTGTTGTTTATGGCTTTGCCTTGTATTATATTCGATATAGCACTTGGAAAGGACAACGTTTGTGGCTCGAAGATATCTATGTGGAACCACATATGCGTGGGGGAAAATTAGGTGCTAAACTATTCGAACGCCTTATTGAAGAAGCTAAAGAGAAAGGCTATTCCGGAATGAATTGGCAAGCCCTTGACTGGAATGAACCCGCCCTCAATTTCTACCGTAAATATAATGCTGATTTTGATCCAACCTGGGTTAATTGTAGTATAAGTTTCTAAACGATTATTTCTTGATAAAATCTATAGATATGACTATAACAACCCTTATTGGCTATGCCGCTGCCTCATTATCTATTCTCAATCAATTTCCACAGGCTATTAAAGTAATAAAAACAAGAGATACCCATAGCTTATCTCTCAGTATGTACTGTATTGTAGAGGTGTGTATTTCCCTATGGTTGGTATATGGTATCATATTGGAAGATTGGCCGCTAATAGTAGGTAATGCCATATCCCTAATTCCTATTACTTACATTTGGTTAACTAAAATTTACCATACTTTCAGTGGAAAAGATAAGTGGGGTATATAAGCACTTACTTAAAAAAGGGTTTGTTCCTTTTGGTTTTTATCGAATATCTTACGGTTGAATTGATATAACGTAGCTGCTTTGTGTGGTACATTGGTTTGCCGTTCAGCTAGAGGTACCAAATACTTAAGTTTACTTACTTTGCGACGGAAATTGCGTTTATCTATCCGTTGGTCCATTACCAGTTCATATAAACGCTGTAACTCTGACAAGGCAAATTTATCGGGCAACAATTCAAAAATGACGGGTTCATAAGCTACATCAAGGCGTAGCTTTTCAAGTGCATGGTTTAAGATGTCTCGGTGGTCAAAAATTAATTCTCCTACTTCATGCAAATCCCGCCAGTGAGCTTCGGGGGACATTTCATGGCTATCTATGTCTTTAATGTTCACAACTGCATAGAAAGCGATGGTAATTACTCTCCATTCACCCACGCCTTTTTGTTGTATCCATAAAAAATCAAACTCACGTCGATGGAGGCGGTCAGTAGAACTAAACACTTTGAACTGCTTCAAAAAAACATTTCCAATATTGATTCCTGTTTGTTCTTTAAGTGTACGAACGGCTGTTTCCTCTACACTTTCGCTCATTAGAACGTGGTTGCCGGGGAGTTTCCATTCTATGGTCGTCTTATCATCGTGTTCAATAAGTTCTCTCCTTAACAACACCTTCAATCGGCTATCTTCATAACCAAAGATAACACAGTCAACGGATACTTGTCTTAGAATTTCGGGACTTTTCATGGATACAAATATAATTAATTTTTTTAAAGAAATCTAATGTATATAAAACAGGCCTTGTTAAATAAATAGCAAGGCCTGTTTCAAAACTAATAATCTAAAATATTAACCTACGGGTGTACAAAACGCATGAAAAATGCCCCCCAACCTAAACGTACTTTGATGCTAAGAACATTTTCATCCAATTGTATGATGTCATACCTGTTGCTAGCCCAAGCCCCATTGGGCACATATGACGGGAAGCCTGCATTGGTAAAGCGGAGGTATTTATTCTCTCCTTCTACTTCCAATATCCATTGTTGATTTGCAGGCTGGGTATAAGCTACCAATACACTGCCACTTGGTTTAGGCCTTATTCCGAATGCTTCAGCTGCATCTTCATTACACAAAACCCAGTCTAAAGATATTAATTCGTATGCGCCGGTTTGATTATATCTGTCAGCGTGGAATTTAAGTGTATCATCATATACTTTAGGATCTTGTTCATTGGGGCCTGCTATCCACCATTCGGGAGCATTAGCACCTTCTGGGCCATTGCCTATGTGACCTGATTTAGTTTTATCCCATACCCAAGGTTTAGAAGTCAGGTTAATCACATCAATGGGGTAATCTTCCGTAACTTCAAAAGTAATGGTTTTAGTACCATTGCTGATACCGGCTTTATTATAAACGGCTAATTGTACGGAATAAGTACCAGCCTGATAATATTGCCGGGTAATATCAATACCAACAGAGCTATTGCTGCCAAAATTCCATATGCCTACTACACCGGGGGTCAGAATATTAAATTGCATATTGGCAGGGGTAGTTCCTGTAGGTACTATACTATACTCAATATTGTTTATGTCAGGAAGAGAGCCCATGTCTGATTTTTTTTCTTCCATAGGACTGCAGGCTGTCATCACAAATGCCGGAATGCAAGCCAACAGGGCATATTTTATAATTTTATTCATATTTTATATTCTTTAAATATTAATTATAGCCGGGGTTTTGTTTCAGTTCACCGTGGGTGCGGTCAATTTCTGCAGAAGGTATGGGCCAGTATTTTTTATAAGCTACATAGCCTTTATAGGCCAACACTTCTTCTGCTTTATTGTATCGTTGCAGGTCCCAGTAACGATGTCCCTCACAAACAAATTCCAGGTGACGTTCAGCCAAAATAGCATCTAAAGTGGCTGTTACCGGTGCAGCCCCTGCACCCAAAGCACGCTGACGAACCAGGTTAAAAGGAGTTTGGGCATCGCCGCTGCCAAGACGTAAGCGTAGTTCCGACATGTTTAGCAGCACTTCAGCATAACGGAAAATACGGATATTATTGCGGAAAGCCATATCATGGTCATGTGTAGCATTGCTATTATATCCAATGCGCGGAGCATCTTTTTTGTTGAAATATCCGGTGTCGTCATAAGCAGGCTCATAGGAACAACTGGGGTTATCGGCTATATGTTTCGACATACTCAAGATGCCGCCGTCTTTCCGTTGGTCAGCTGCATCATATAAATCGTACACTTCTTTTCGCACTACATCAAAGCCCCAGCCGCTTTCAAATTCAGGACTGTTTTTCAAACCACGCGGGCCTATAAACCTGGGGAATACCGATCCACCTACGCCATTGGTGTAATCCCATGTTCTGGTAGATCCTTTGTCGCAATAGTTCACTTCAAAAATAGATTCTTCACACCATTCACCTTCGTCTTTGAAAATGCTTTCAAAATTGGTTCTCAAGCTATAATAACCTTTAGTTTGAATATCTTCCATGTCAGCTAACACCTCTGCGTAGCGCGATTGGTCTTGCTGATACATTACAATACGGGCTTTCAACATCTGCGCGGCCGCACGGGTAATACGTCCCTGTTCTCCATCTACCACAGACAAAGGCAGGTAGTCTCCACCAATAATTTCGTCCATCACAGCTACCAACTTTCCGTATACCTCATCAGCGCTTAATTGTGGCGCCGTAAATGGTGTGGTCAGGTTTTTGTCATAATAAGGAATGTTTCCCCATAATTTCCATAACCAGTGATAGTAGTAAGCAAGGAGATATTTAGCTTCTCCCAGAATACGGTTTTTGGTTGCCGGAGACAGATCTTCTATCTTGTCTATATTCTCAATCACTTGTAAGGAACGGTTTACTCCTGAATAATAAATGGTCCACAGTACGTCAGGTTGTTCCAGGGGTGTAAGCAGAAAACGGTTAAGTTGTGTCAATACCCTTTGGTCATATTCCGTTCCACCGCCGGCTTTTACATCATCTGACATAAGGTCTGAGATCATAGTGATTTGGTTATATTGTCCCCATACATAAGAGTCCCATTGTAAGGGGTCATAAGCAGCCACCAAGGCCTGGGTAATATCAGCTTCTGTCTTGTAATAATCGACAGCCATTACAGCGCTGGGGGGATACACATCAAGAAACGACTCGGAGCAAGCGCTTAGACCCGTCAGAGCAATGATGCAGTATAATATATGTTTTTTCATAATATAAATTTCATTGAAAGTTAGTGAATTATAAGCCGAGGTTTACACCAATTGAGAGGGTGCGTGATTGTGGGTATACACCTTTGTCTACGCCATTGGCCATTTCAGGGTCAAATCCACGGTAACCGGTAAAGGTCAGTAAGTTTTCAGCCATAAAATAGACACGTAGTTTTTCTACGAAGAATTTTTGGGTAATCTTTTTAGGCAGTGTATAACCTATTTGCATACTCTTTAGGCGCAGGTATGAGCCGTTTTGCACATACAAATCCGATGATTTCCAGTTTCCGTTAGGGTCGGTAAATGACAGGCGAGGAATACTATTAGAAGTGCCGGCGCCGGTCCAACGATCCAGCATATAGCCTGGCAGGTTTACGGCAGCCAGGTCAAGGCGGCGGGTTACGTCATAAATGTCAGAACCGGCAACCCCTTGGAAGAAAGCGTTGAAATCAATACCTTTCCAAGCCAAATCAATAGTAAAGCCATAAGTCCATTTAGGGAAGAAATTACCTATCATTGTACGGTCATCATCTGAAATCTTACCGTCGCCATCCAAGTCAACAAAACGAACATCACCGGCAACTGCTTTGGGTTGAATCTTATTGCCGTTTTGATCTACATAGGCATCAACTTCGGCTTGAGACTGGAAAAGTCCATTTGTTTTCAAACCATAGAAGAAATGGTAAGGATAACCATTTTGGTCGCGGCTGATGGTGCCTACCTGATTATGACTGTCTGCATTGTTATAACCGGACTCATTACCGAGGTTGTTTAAGGTGTTTTTCAGGTAGGTCGCATTAGCGCTAAGGCCAATATTCAGGTCGCCTACATTGAAACGATAGCCGAGGTCAATTTCTACCCCTTGGTTGGTCATGTCACCCACGTTGCCGATAGGCTTAGAGTCACCCACATAGGTCGGAATAGGAACTTCAATCAACATACCTTCGGTCTTTTTGTTATAGTAATCAATAGAGAAAGTCAATGCGTTGTTGAAGAAACGGGCGTCAAGGCCAATATCGGTCTGTGCTGTAGCTTCCCATTGGATGTCAGGGTTAGAAATGCCATTAGGTTTCACTCCGGTAACAATAGCTTCAGAGCCGGCAGCTCCGCTGCCCCAAATATAGTTATTACCGCTATTCATCGTTACGGTGTAACGGTAGTTGCCAATAGCATCATTACCGTTTTTACCCCAGCTTCCGCGAATTTTCAAATAGCTGAACCATTCGGGGCGGTTTTGCATGAAGCTTTCATTCGTCACGTTCCAGCCCAAAGAAATTGACGGGAAGTAAGCAAAACGGTTATTTTCTCCAAAACGGGAAGAGCCGTCGCGGCGGAGAGTGAACTCTAACATATAGCGTTCATCAAAGTTGTAGCTTATACGTCCAAAATAAGACACTAGAGCATAACGGTCAAAAGCGCTACCACCAGCATTACGTTCTCCGTTAGGAGTCTTTGTAAAGTCAATATTGGCTTTTGAGGGATCGTCGCTTAATAGCTCAAAACTTTCTCCGGATACAATGCGGCCGTTATATTCGCGCGCTGATTGCCCAAGTAGTATTGCGAAGTTATGTTTTTCAGCTATGGTATTGCTATAGCTCAAAGTGTTTTCCCATTGCCAGTCCAAACCACGGTTGGCAGAAGACGACACGTTAGACTTTATTTTATTATTACTTGGACCTAAATAGTATTCGGGGCTGTATCCGTCATTGCCCCAGAAAGCTAGGTCTACACCAAATGACGATTTAAATTTCAAGCCTTTATACAATTCAATTTCACCATAAAAAGTACTTACAAATTTATCCGACCAGTTTGTAGTAGCCGGTAAATTCATCATAGCTACGGGGTTTACAATTTCATTGTAGGAGCTTCCCGGTAATTCATACACACGGCCGTTTTTATCTTTTACAGCCGTAGGATGTGCCGCTAAAATAGCAGTAGGATCATCTGCGTACACCGGTACCAGCGGAGAAAGCATCAGAGCATTACCTAAGGCTTCACCGAATACACCGTTAGTGCCAATGCCTGTAGAATTGATGTGTGCATAAGAAGCATTCACACCAATAACAGCTTTGCGTAAATAATCACGTTCAGCAGATTTATCAAACATTGTGTAAGTATTGTTTAAACGGATGCTCATACGATCATAGTTTGAACGGCCATAGTTACCGCCAACAATACCGTCTTGTGTCAAGTACCCGAAAGATACATAGTAATTATTCTTTTCGGTAGCTCCGGAGACCCCAATTTGATGATTTTGTATGCCGGCATTGTAATTGAACACTTCATCTTGCCAGTTTGTATTGTGTTTATACACATTAGGATCAGCATAGATAGGCGCTTTACCATCATTGATGTTCATTTCTTTCATCAAGGTTTTATATTCACGTTAATTCAATACAGCACGTTGTTTCCATGGGTTCTGCCAACCGTAAGAAAAATCATAAGTCAAGCGTACAGGACCTTGTGAACCACTTTTGGTAGTTACCAAAATAACACCGTTGGCACCACGGGTTCCATACACGGCAGCAGAAGCCGCATCTTTCAGAACCTCAATAGAAGCAATGTCGGTAGGGTTCAGGTAATCAAGACCGCCACCCACTT
>JAVBSQ010000070.1:0-16794 GCA_031556695.1 Bacteroidales bacterium
GTAAAAAATAGCGATCTTAGACATGTTATTCTGCAAACCGATGCACCCTGGCTTAGTCCCGTCCCCTTCCGCGGACAACGAAATGAGAGTGCCCATTTCTCTTACATTGTAGCACAAATTGCGGAACTCAAAGGTTGCACCCGCGAGGAGGTGGAAGCAATCACTACACGCAACGCAGAACAGCTCTTTCAAATATAGACATTAAACGAAAAATGTTAGAAGTTAAACGAAACTTGTTTTCTCTTTTAACTTTTAACTTTTAACTTTTAACTTTTATGAACAATATTCTCGTTATTTACACCGGCGGCACCATAGGCATGAAACAAAACCCTGAAACGGGGGTGTTGGAGCCTTTCAACTTCGACCAAATTAGGGAAGAAGTTCCCGTGCTCAAAAAATTTGGGTTTACCATTGATACCGTAAGCTTTGATCCTTTGATTGACTCTTCAGATGTGCAGCCTGACTTTTGGGTGCAACTTTGCAATATCATTGCCGACAATTATCAAAAATATGCAGGGTTTGTTATTCTGCATGGCACAGATACCATGTCCTACACTGCATCTGCATTAAGTTTCATGTTGGAAGATTTGGAGAAACCCGTTATCCTTACCGGCAGCCAATTGCCCATAGGTACTATTCGCACCGATGGTTTGGAGAACCTGGTATCAGCTATTGAGATTGCCGCTTCTCAACGTGAGGGGCACCCCACCGTACCGGAAGTTTGTGTTTTTTTTGAAAGCAGACTTTTTCGTGGCAACCGCACCACCAAGGATAGTGCCGAGCAATTTAGGGCTTTCCGTTCGGGTAACTACCCTCCGCTGGCCGAGGCAGGCATACACATCAAATTCAATGCCGGCGCCATACATTATCCCGAGAAGTGGGGTAAAAAATTAAAAATTCATACAAAATTAGATACCAACGTTGGTATACTTAAGATTTTCCCTGGCATTAGCAAGCCTTTTATGGAGGCTGTTCTCAGTTGTGAAGGACTACGCGCTGTGGTAGTGGAAACTTACGGATCCGGAAATGCACCTTTGGCTCCATGGTTTCTAAATACATTAAAAACTGCTTCCGATAAAGGTTTACTACTGATTAATGTCACCCAGTGCCACACCGGTGCCGTAGCGATGGGAAAATATGCTACCGGCATAGCACTCAGAAATATAGGGGTAATTAGCGGGGGGGATTTAACTACTGAGGCCGCTATTTGTAAACTTTTTCTTTTATTAGGACAAAACAAAGACAATCAACAAATTAACAAGCTTTGGACAAAAATTATTGCCGGAGAAATGAGTATAGGTTAAATTTTATTCGTACCTTGCGCTTCCTTTCGTTGAGAAATTTAGAAAATTTAAAATAATAATAATAATTTGTTTAACTTTCAAACATTCACAAACACCATGAAAAAACTGTTTATGATCCTGACCGTTATAGGTCTTATGGTTTTCAGCGCACAGTATGCCATTGCACAAGAATCTGATCTTTCAGCTCTGCAAGTGGAAAATGAAATGCCCATTCACCAACAATTAAAAGTTAAGTTTATTGAAGGGGGTGCCGGCTTTATGGCTTCCATTCTTTTGGTTTTGGTATTAGGTTTGGCTATTGCTATTGAGCGTATCCTGTATCTAAACTTAGCCACCGTTAACACAGAAAAATTGTTGAAAAAGATTGAAGCCGCTTTGGCTAACGGTGGTGTTGAAGCAGCAAAAGAAATTTGCCGCAACGAACGTGGCCCTGTTGCCAGCATTTTCTACCAAGGCTTGAGTCGTATGGATGAAGGCGTTGAAATAGTAGAGAAAACAGTTGTTTCTTATGGTTCAGTTCAAATGAGCTTGTTGGAAAAAGGTTTATCATGGATTCAGTTATTTATTGCTACTGCACCTATGTTAGGTTTCTTGGGAACAGTTATCGGTATGATCGGTGCCTTCGATGCTATCCAGGCTGCCGGTGATATTTCTCCGACTATTGTTGCCGGTGGTATGAAAGTGGCTTTGATCACCACTGTAGGTGGTTTGGTGGTAGCTATTATCCTCCAAGTATTCTATAACTACATCATTTCTAAAATTGACTCTTTGGTTGTTGCTATGGAAGACAGCTCTATCTCTTTAATTGACATTTTGGTTAGTCATAACAAAAAATAATTCGATACACCATGAAATATCTTAAATATACAGGTGTTGTATTAATGCTCATTTCGGTGCTCCTGCTTATATGGTTCATGTTAGCTCCTGCTACCTTGGACAATATGGGTGCTGTGGGTCCCTTCCTGGTATGGGCATATATCCTCACCGGCTTGGCTGCCCTATTTTCTGTGGGACTGCCCCTCATCTATATGCTTCAAAATCCTAAGCAGTTGAAGAAATTTTCTATCAACATAGGTATTATGCTTGCTGTTGTTATTGTTTCTTATGTTTTAGCCTCCGGCGAAGCAGTAGCAATAACAGGTATAGAAGCCTCCGAAAGCATATTTAAATGGACTGATGCAGGTCTCATCGCTACATACATACTGGCCTTTGCTGCCATCGCTGCGATTGTTGTAGGTGGACTTCTCAACGTGATTAGAAACCGTTAATAAAGTAGAACTATGGCAAAACCAGTACCTGAAGTCAACTCAGGCTCAATGGCCGACATCGCGTTCTTGATGCTTATCTTCTTCCTGATTACCACAACCATGGATATAGATTCTGGCTTGGCTCGCCGTTTACCTCCTATGCCCGATGAAAATCAAAAGCAAGAGGATGTAAAGGTAAATCGCCGCAACATTATGGTGGTGCTTATTAATAAGAGCGACCGCCTGTTTGCAGGTAGCCAACCCATGGATGTAAGTCTGTTGAGGCAAACAGTGAAGGAATTCATCTTGAACAACAATGATGATCCGAGCATGCCGGAGAAAGAAATAAAAAACATTGAGGGACTTGGAGAATTTTCAGTATCAAAAGGGGTTATTTCTTTACAGAATGACCGCGGTACAAGCTACGATGCTTATATCCAAGTGCAAAACGAATTGGTAGCTGCGTTTAGCGAACTGCGTAATGACTTTGCTATGGCTAAGTTCGGCAAGAATTATCTTGCTTTGGACGATGACCAGCAAGAAATTGTACGTAAGGCGATTCCGCAAAACATTTCGGAAGCTGAACCCAAAGATACCGGAGCTAAAAAATAGGAGATTATTAAGATGGCAAAATTTGGAAGAAAAAATAAGGGCGGATTGCCCCAGATTAGTACAGCTTCATTACCCGACGTGGTATTTATGTTGTTGTTCTTCTTCATGACCGTTACTTCTCTTCGTGAAATGGAATTGATGGTATCGGTACAACTCCCTGAAGCCTCGGAATCTGTTAAAATTGAACGTAAAGACTTAACCAGCTACATTTACATTGGTACCCCTACCCTTGCCTACCAGCAGCGTTATGGTACCGATGCACGTATCCAGTTAAACGATTCGTTTAAAGATATTTCTGATATCCGTGACTTTATTGCCTCTGAACGTGAAAGTAAGAATGAATCTGACCGTCAGTTCATGAATACTTCACTGAAGGTAGATAAAGACGTGCGTATGGGTATCATTTCCGATATCAAACAGGAGTTACGCCGTTGCAGCGCTTTGAAGATTACCTATTCAGCCCGCAGGCCGGGTTAATGTATAAAACATTATTTTATCATAAAAAAAACGTTCATCAATCCCGATGGACGTTTTTTTTACGTACATTTGTAGGGATAAAACATTTGTAATATGAAAAAAATCACCTTACTTCTAGTCATTACTCTTTGGAGTTTGAGCCTGTTTGCACAAAGCCCAAAATATGTGTTCTATTTTATTGGCGACGGTATGGGTTTGGCACAGGTATCTGCTGCCGAGGCATATTTAGCTGCAAAAGACAACGTTATAGGCAGTAAAAACGTATCATTTACCAACTTTCCCGTATTTGGCTTGGTTACTACCTTCTCGGCCAATAATTACGTTACCTGCTCTTCTGCAGCGGGCACAGCCCTTTCTACCGGTTTTAAGACCAACAATGGTATGTTGGGCGTAACCCCCGACACACTAAAGCTCACCTCTATTACGTACAAAATTCAAGCCGCAGGGTATAAGGTAGGTGTGGCGAGCAGCGTGGGGATTGACCATGCCACTCCCGCCGCTTTCTATGCTTCGAGCAGCAAACGCTCCAACTACTATGACATCGCAGCACAGCTTCCTGCTACTAATTTTAATTTCTTTGGCAGCGGCGGTTTCATTGAGCCTAAGGGTAAAAAAGGCGATCAGCCCGATATTACGGAAGCGGCTGTAAAAGCCGGCTACACCATTGTACGCAATCCCAAAGAGGTAGTAGCCGGAAAAGATAAGACTATTCTTTTCCAAGCCATCAATAAAGGGGCCGAATTGCCTTATGCTATTGACCGTGAACCCGGCGACCTCACCCTCCCTCTCATCACCGAGGCGGCCATCAAGGTGTTGGATAACAAAAAGGGCTTTTTTGTAATGATAGAAGGAGGAAAAATTGACTGGGCAGGACACGCCAACAATGCTGCTATGAACGTGTATGAAACGCTTGATTTTTCTGATGCGGTACAACTCGCTGTAGAGTTTTATAAGCAACATCCCAATGAAACGCTTATTGTGGTTACAGCCGACCATGAAACCGGCGGCATGGCATTGAATATTGATAAAAAAGCTAATCTCTTACTTATTGATGAAAAAATAGCTCACGAGAAAGTAAGCACTAAAACATATATGGATGCCGATGCTCAAAAGAAAGAAGAGAAAGAGGCCTTGACACAACACAATAAAAAGATAGGCTTGGCTTTTACCACCGATGACCATACGGGTATAGCTGTTCCTGTTTATGCTATTGGCGTTGGCAGTGAATTGTTCAACGGTAAGATGGATAATACCGATATCCCTAAAAAGATTTGTAAAGCAATGGGGGTAGCATTCTAATTACGAATTAAAAATTACGAATTACGAATTAAAATCACCATTCTCTTCAATCAAATGTAATAGTTCCTCAACAGCAAGCTGTTGGGGAATATTTTTTTTCACCGCTTCCTTTCCTTTATACAAGGTAACCAATCCGGGACCGGCGCCCACATAGCCATAGTCGGCATCAGCCATTTCACCGGGGCCATTCACTATGCAACCCATCACGGCAATTTTCAATCCTTTCAAGTGGGCCGTAGCAGCTTTCACGGCAGCCAACACGGGCTGCAAGTCATATAAGGTACGACCGCAACCGGGACAGGCAATATATTCGGGTTTAGTGAAACGCACGCGCGTAGCTTGCAGCAAGGATAAAGCCAAATCATGAGTTTGTACTTTTTCTAGAGGTTTTCCAGCTATATTAGCGGTAAACTCGAAATCACCGGCTTTTCCATCAAGCAATGCGGGACCTGCATCACAAGCCATACGGAGCAGCAACTCTTCACGGGTAGGAACATCGTAGTGGCGTTGTATGGGCGAATAGCATTCGCCCGCATGATCAGGGCGAATACTATTCGCCCGTACGGAAGCGTAGGGATATTGAGGGGCAATGCGTACGAGCGCCTGGGCCACGGGTATTTCGTTTTCCGGCGCTTCCGTGAGCGATACACGTATGGTGTCGCCTAAGCCTTGCGCCAACAAGGTACCAATGCCTACAGCGGATTTCAGGCGACCATCGTCACCGTCGCCGGCCTCCGTCACCCCCAGGTGCAAGGGGTAATCCATCTTCTCCTTATCCATAGCAGCCACGAGCAGGCGGTATGCCTCCACCATCACACGGGTGTTACTGGCTTTCATGGACACCACCACATCATTGAAGTTGTTATCACGGCAGATATGCAAAAATTCCATGGCCGACTCCAGCATGCCTTGCGGACTATCGCCGTAGCGTTCTACCATGCGTGTCGCCAGTGATCCGTGGTTCACACCAATGCGGAGTACGGTGTGGTGTGTGCGACAAATATCAAATAATTGTAATAAATGTTCTTCCGCCTCTTCACGGGTATGTCCGAAATTTCCGGGGTTGATGCGCACCTTATCGGCCACTGCGGCGGCGGCCAGTGCCACTTTTGGCGTGAAGTGTACATCGGCAATCAGGGGTATGGTGTAACCGTCGGCGCGGAGTTGCTGTTTAATTTGTGACAGTGCTTCCACCTCGCGCAGCCCTTGTGTGGTAAGACGCACATACTCGGCACCAATGTCTGCCACTCGCTTGCACTGTGCCACGGAGGCAGCTATGTCCAAGGTATTGGTGGTGGCCATGGTTTGCACCCGCACGGGTTGCGCCCCCCCCATGGGCAGCCCGCCCACATTCACTTCCCGCGTAAGGCGGCGATGATAAACGCTATTCATTCAAACTATCCATTAATACTTTCAAGTACAGCGCGTAAACCGATGGGTGAGTGCCGGCAGGATCATAGTATTTTTTTACCTTGCAGCCTTTAGCAGACATGGCATTATAAGCATTCTCCGTATTTACGGGGTACACCCAGGTATCAGCGCCACCATATACAAAAATCAAACTGTCTTTCGGCGCAAACTCCACCAATGAATTTTCTTTGGAGATAGTCAATAATTCCTGTTCCGTACCGTCAAGTACCCCGGTCACCAGTTCCGGCTTAAACAACAAGGCCGGATTGGAATGTAAACCATATTGCACGGGGGCAAGGTAAGCCAGGTTATAATCTTGTGCTTTCAGCAAGGCATTGTCTTCTTCAGAAAAAATATCAGAGTAAGGTTTTGAATAATGATAATCGGTTTTAAACATTTCCAGCACCCACAAAAAACTACTTACCTCAACCGGATTCAGATCGGTACTTTTAGTCATTAATTCCAGGGCAATTGCCGTGTTATCATAAGGGCCGGAGCCCGCCACGGTTTTCTTTACCGTAAAACCGGCAGCCGGAGTTTCCTGTATTTTTTCATGCAAAGCCACTGCGGTGTAACCACCTTCGGAATATCCGGTAACCACAATATTATTATTAAACGGCAAGGCTTGTTTGCCAGCATTCTCCCTGTAAGCTTTGATAATATCCATACAGGATTGTGCCAACGAAACCTTATGCAAATAAGGATGAGTAATGAAAGCTGATGCACCATAACCTATATAATCGGGTTCCAGCACTACACAATGATAAGCAGAAGCCAGTGCCAGGGCTGTGAGCATTCCATTATTGTATTTATTCACGCTATCAGCCAAGAGTGATGGCGCTTCCTGCTGCAGGCAGGTACCATGGGTATACACTACTGTTGGGAATGCAGCATCCAAACTGTCCGGCACAAATATTACGCCGGAGGCTTGTATAAAAGTACCTTGGGGATATTCTGTTGTATATGTCACTTTATACAGCGTAACATTGGTACTCATCAACGGAGCAAAGGCTTCATAACCTTTCCGGGTGAGTAATGAAATGATGGAGTCTTTCGATAAAACCATCGATTTTTCACGGTTTACCAAATAGTTAATGTTCGGCGAACTGCAGGCCATCAATACCGGCAGTAATAAAACAACAAAAAACTTTCTCATAATTTTAATCATTTATGATAACATATTTAAAATCCACGCAAACTTCCTATCAGTACTTTTAAATATAGATCCAACGTGGTATAATGGTCGCCGGTGGGATCTTTATACTTCTTCACCTTGCATTGTTTAGCCACCATAGCATTATATGCATTTTCGGTATTTTCGGGGGAAACCCAGGTGTCAGCACCGCCATACACAAAGATTAAACTATCTTGAGGCGCAAATTCCACCAATGAATTATCCTTTAATGCTTGCAAAAATTCCGTGTCTGTTTCGTTTAATACACCAGCCACAAAGGAAGGGTGAAACAACTCAGCAGAATTAGTGTGTATAGCGAGATCTTCCGAGGCAAAATAAGCCATTTTATAATTTATGTCTTGTAAAAGAACATTGTCTTCTGCCGAAAAAATGTCATTATAAGATTTTGAATAATTATAATCAATTTTATACATTTGTATCGCCCAAAGATAACTACTCAAAAAATGTGCACTTGTTTCAACCGTTTGCCCAACAATTGTTTTAGCAAGGGCCACATTATCATATGGACCCGACCCTGCTACCGTTTTTACTACTTGTAAACCGGCACCGTCATTTTCCTGTATTTTTTCCTGTAAAGCAACGGCTGCATATCCACCCTCAGAATAACCGGTAACAAAAATGTTATTATTAAAGGTTGAATTTATATTTTTTGTGTACTCTTTATAGGCCAGTATAAAGTCAAAAGAGGCCTGTGCCAATGACTCCTTATGAGTATAAGGGTGATCAATGGCTGCTGTAGAACCATAGCCAATATAGTCGGGCACCAACACTACGCAGTTAAAGGAAGAAGAGATAGTCATAGCAAAAATTAAATCCATTGCTATTGGCTGCATTAATGGAGCTTTTGCTTTCAATGAAGGGGCTTCATTTTGATAAATTGTACCATGTGCATAAACCACCACCGGACAATTTATATTCACATTTTTAGGAATGATAAAAACGCCCGAAGCTTCCCTGTTTAAAGTCTTTGGGTATACTGTTTTATAACTTGTTCTCAGCAATGTTACATCTGTTTGCGGCAAGGAAGCATAATCACTAAAACCACCTAACAGTAAAGCTGAAGAAAGAATAATCTTGGTGATTTCCGATTCTTTTTGGGTAGATATCAAGTATTGGTTATCATGCACCGGATTATCATCATTTTTTGAGCAAGAAAATACAATCAATGGAAGGAACAGTAAAAGAAATAGTTTTTTCATATTGTAGTATTATTTTAGATTTTCAGCGGTTTGCAGTGCTATGGTGCCAAATAACTCAAGGATAAAGGTAGGCAATTTCTGAGGAATTTGATGAAAAAATCAGATTATTTTGGCAATCTAATAATTTTGAGTAAATTTGCACGTAATATTGAGTAAATTATTTAAAAGTGCACGAACGCCCTTATTTAAAACAAGTTAAATCAAGAATAGAAGAGCCACGAAAGTTTATTCAAGTAATTCTTGGGCCTCGCCAGGTGGGTAAAACTACTATGGTTAATCAGTTATTGTCTCAGTTGTCTATATCATATGTCTCTGAGTCAGCTGATGCTATCTCGGCAACTAACTCGACTTGGCTTATGCAAGCATGGGAGACGGCCAGGTTGAAAATGAAAGCTTCTGGAGCATCGGAATATCTTCTTGTGATTGATGAGATACAAAAGATAGATAACTGGAGTGAAGTTGTTAAACAACAATGGGATAAGGATACTCGTGAGAAAGTTAACATCAAGGTTATCCTGCTGGGGTCATCCCGCCTACTTATTCAGAAAGGCTTAACGGAATCGCTGGCCGGACGTTTTGAAACGTTTTATCTTGGGCACTGGTCATTTGCTGAAATGCAGAGCGCTTTTGACTGGTCAATTGAGCAGTATATTTATTTTGGAGGATATCCCGGCTCTGCATTATTGATTAATGATGAAGAGCGTTGGAAAAGCTATATAAAAGATTCACTCATAGAGACCAGTATCTCTAAAGATATTTTGATGCTGACCCGTGTGGATAAACCCGCATTGTTGAAACGACTGTTTGAACTCGGCTGCTTGTATTCAGGACAGATTCTTTCATATACCAAAATTACAGGACAATTACAGGATGCCGGTAATACAACGACCTTGGCGAACTACCTTAAATTATTGTCTGACTGTGGTCTGCTGGGTGGATTGGAAAAATATGCCGGAAGCGTAATTCGCCAACGGTCATCCAGTCCAAAGTTCCAGGTATACAATAACGCATTACTAACATCGCAAGATGACGAAACCTATTCGACTGCCGTTGTGCACCCAAAGCTGTGGGGTCGGTGGGTTGAATCGTCTGTGGGCGCTCATTTGCTCAATTATTCGATATCCGAGAAGTATAATCTCCATTATTGGCGAGAGGGTAATAATGAAGTAGATTTCAGTCTCGAAAAAGGAGATAAGGTAATCGGGCTAGAAGTGAAAAGTGGTGCCAGTGCAGACAATGAAGGAATGGGCATATTCAATGAGAAA
This sequence comes from Bacteroidales bacterium, assembly GCA_031556695.1. GTDB lineage: Bacteria > Bacteroidota > Bacteroidia > Bacteroidales > UBA932 > UBA932. The sequence continues at coordinate 10,009 of JAVBSQ010000070.1, forward strand.
TTCCATCCTAATAAGTTGCTACTAGTGGGCACAGGGGGGATTCCTTATAGTGAGTTTTTAAAGATCAATCCGAAAGAGTTGTTTTAAAAAGATAAATATGAAAATATTTTATCACAGTCTCACCAACAAAGCTACAGAAAACATCAATTCATAAAAGTGGGTAAACATGGTGGGTTGCCCCGTATATTGCGGTTTCATCATATAAGAAAGGGCATATTGGTAGCCGGCTTCAAACTGCAACTCCAAAGGATCAAAAACAACACTCAAGCCTCCACCGGCGTGCAGGCCATATTCAAAGCGGCGATCGCGGTCAGTAAAATTGTAGGCGGAAGTTAGTTTACTGCCATCGGGCTGCCACACCGTTTGCTCGGCACTCAATGCATAGGACATATAGGCTCCCACGTTGATCATAAATCGCAGATGCCATACCTCATAGTGAAATTGTGAGAGCAGCGGCATCTCGAGCACCGTGTAACGGCGGGTAGAGTCATTCCATGTAAAGCCTTTTTGCGAATAGTTCAGCCCCGACTGAAATCCTACCCACTTATAATTGTAATAGCGGTAAACAATACCTACATTAAGCCAGTTGGTAGTGGCGGTGTCGCGCTGAGTAGGATTAAAACCCATGCCTGAAATATTCATCCCTTCTTTAATCCCTATGTAATGCTGGGCCTTAGCACCCAAGGGCAAGCAAAGAAACAGTATCACCAGCACAAGTGAATGTACTAATGTGTTAATGTGCTGATGTGCTAATGGGAATACAGACCTTGTAGTTCTACCAGCATATTTGCATATTTGCACATTTACTCACCGTGGTCATCATCTTCATCATCATGGGTGTGAATAATCTTGGGCAGTTCATCTTTCCGGTTGCGGGCAAAAACAGTACTCACATTAACAGATTGTGAAAGTTCCGTATTCTCCGGCAATTCTATCAGCTCCGACCCATCGGGTAGGGTGTAAAATTCCGCCGGTTCGGACTGACGGTGTTCCAGATAATTACCCGGATCCCAAATTCCATTTTTATTATTATCGCGAATAAAACGCAGGGCATATTTCCCGGGTTTCAAATATTCAAATGTAAATTTACCGTCGGCAACAAGTAACTCTTCACGCAATACCAATTTTTTTTGATTATCCATCAAGTGCATAATTACTTGCTCTCCCGGCGGCACACCGGAAAGAGAAAGTACAATGGAACTAAATTTACCGGGATCTGCAGTTGCCATAGTTTTCACAATGGTATCATTCGTTAATCCGTATATATCTGTAAAAGCACCGGGGAGGATTTGTAGCTCGTACTCCGCTCCTGTTTGCCATTTTGTTTGCATGACATACCGGCGAATTTTTATAGTATCCCGGGTGAGTACATATTTCTCCGGAATTTTCTTTTTCTTATCTTTTTCATCCAAACGGCTCAAATGTATCTTAGATGTGTCCAGCTCCATGATCAGTGTTGGCAAAACTATAGCTACACCATTTTTTATGATTGATTCTGCACTGAAGTTAATTGTTGTTTGCAATGTTGGCGCTTTTTCTTCTTCATCTTTAGCTTTCTTCTTCGTGTCTTTTTTCTCCTCTTTCTCCAGTTGTAGCTTCAGTTTGGCGGAGAAGGGTGAGAGTTGTTCCAACGAGTCGGTTTTCAGGTACGAGATGTTTACTAGCATTGTATCAGGCAGTACCGGAGCGGTAATCCAATAAGTAAGGGAGTCATGAAAACGGCTGTGCTCTATTACAAAACCGGCTGAGTCTAAACCATTGATCAAGAAAGTATCAACAACAGCTTGCGGCCGGTTAAATACCAGGTTTATTTGGCGTTTCGCGGGCATAGTCTGCTCCTTAAGAAATTGCTTACCTACGTTTTCGGTAAAGGCATACATTTCCTGTTCATAAGGCCTGGCTCGAAGTGCAAGGGTGTCTATAGGATCTATGACGGTAAGCACGGTTTTCATGTCGGCTACAGCGGTAGGTGTAACTGTGGAATCAGTAAAGGCCAACATTTCAGTGCCGGCATCATAACGGTAGTTATTGTTCTTATCCAAAAAAGCCACCATCAGATAATCGGCCGGCTTGATGTTTTGCAGGGAGAAGTAACCCCAATTATCGGTTCGCGATACGGAGAGCGGCATGGTTTTATAAATGGCAGTATCACTGCGGTCTTCATATAAGGCCACGGTCATTAAGGGAATAGGCTCGCGGGTATAGGCATCAAATACCTTTCCGGTAATCATCATGGAGTCAATGGCCGCTCCGGTAGAAAAAACATAACGGAAGGCGGGGAAATGGTTACCCTCGTTCAAGTCGGAGATAGCTATACCATAATCAATGGTGTAAGTGGTATTTTGTTTTAGGGTATCACTAAACACAACTTCCACGCCCTTTCCGCGGGTGCGTATTTCGGGACGGGTTATTGATGGGGGCGATACGGTTACATTTTTAGAGGCCTCTTTTAATTGCACATATTCGTTGAACTGCAACACCACTTTTTTAGGCCGGGTATTCAGTGCATAGAACCCCGGAATGGTACGCACTAACACCGGAGGTATAGTGTCTTTAGGCCCACCGGTTGGCCCCTGCGCCACATTAGCACAACGGCTCAACAATAGAAGAGCAGCTAAAATAAATGCAAATCCGCGAAATTTCATCTTTAGTAAACTTCTACATCAAAAGGAATACGGGCCAATACTGAAGGTTCTTGAATTTGTACCAGTTGTTTTTCCAATTTTTTATATGTTTTCATCAGATGACCGCCATCTACGCTTATCATTGAGTTTTTAAGCATATCCATCAACTGGGTATAAAAATCTTTTGTCACAGGAAGTTCTCGCAGCCTGTAATCTTCTAATCCGGCCAAAGCAGCAGCTGCTTCCACGGCATCGTCCAATCCACCGAGTTGGTCCACCAAATGGTTTTCGAGTGCTTGTGCACCTGTCCAAACACGGCCTTGCGCCAAAGCGTCAATAGCTGCAACGTCCATGCCGCGGGCAACAGAAACATTAGTTATAAATTTAGTATAAATATCTTCAATGCTATTTTGGAAGATACGGCGTTCCGGTTCGCTCAAGGGACGATACATGGAGGGGAAATCGGCTGAGATGCCTGTTTTTGCCGTTTCTACAGTGATGCCCAAGTGGTTCTTCATTCCTTTCTCCAGGTTAGGGAAAAGGCCAAATACGCCAATAGATCCGGTGATAGTGGTAGGATTAGCAATAACCAAACGTGAAGGCATAGAAATCCAGTAACCGCCGGAGGCAGCGTAGTTAGCCATGGATACTACCACAGGTTTAACAGCATTGATTAAGGCCAATTCGCGGGCAATAATTTCAGAGGCTTGCACTGATCCGCCGGGAGAGTTCACGCGGAGCACCACAGCTTTAATGGAGCTGTCAGCACGAATACCACGCAATATATTAGCAAAGTTCCAGTCGGTAATACCGGATTCTTCCTTGCCCATGTTAATATCGCCATCGGCATATACAATAGCAATTTTATCTTTAGAAGTTGAGGTTGATTTAACCGTTTTGGAATAGTCGATTACATCTACCATTTTGAGGTCTTTTTCTTTTTTCTCACCGGTGAGTTTCACGAGTTCGTCCAACAACTCGTCTTTATACATCAAGCCGTCAACCAGGTTGTTGCTCAAGGCATCTTCAGCGGGCGACATCATGGTGAAGGCGCCGGAAGAGGTTAGTGCGGTGAGTTTTTTTAGCTCTATACCGCGCGATTCAGCTATATGGTCAAGCATGTGTTCCCATATAGAGCTAATGAAAGAGAGGGTTTGTTCTCTATTTTCATCGCTCATTTTATTTAACAGGAAAGGCTCTACGGCGCTTTTGTATTTACCATGACGAATAACCTGCATATCTATTTGGAGTTTGTCCAACATGCTTTTCAGGTACATCACTTCGGCACTCAATCCTTGCAGGCGTAATGATCCATAAGGGTTCAGATATACTTTGTCTGCCACAGAGGCCAGGTAATAGGCGCCGGTAGACAGGTTGTCGCCATAAGCAATAACGGGTTTCCCTGATGCTTTAAATTTTATTACGGCGTCACGTAATTCTTCGAGGTGAGCTATACCTATGGAGAGATGGCTCAGATCCATATATATCATTTTGATATTGGAATCTTCACCGGCTTTTTTCAATGCTTTTTTCAAGTCGTTCAAACCCACCGTTGATTCTGTGGAAAAGCTCAAGGCACTCATGCCTGACAGGCTGTTGTTGCTACGTTCTTCCACCGGTTTATCCAACATGATACGCAATACGGTATTGGGTTTCACAGTTACTACTGTTTCGGTATCAGCAAAAGAGAGCATGGCCCCGATGATGCCGAAGAAAATAAACATACACAGCAATGAGCCTACAACAAATGCCAAGAGAGCTGCAAAAAAAGTTTTGAAAAAGAGTTTCATAGGTATTTATTTATATTATTCAAGAAAACAAGGGCAAGGGCGAGCCCAGCCCCTTACTAACCGCGAATGGCTTTCACTCCGGGGAGTTCAACGCCTTCCATATACTCCAGCAATGCACCACCGCCGGTAGACACGTAGCTTACCTTATCCGCAAAACCCATTTGATTGACGGCTGCCACTGAATCGCCACCCCCCACTAATGAGTACGCGCCTTTACCGGTTGCATCAGCCACCATTTGCGCTACGGCTTTAGTACCATTGGCAAATTTTTCAACTTCAAATACGCCCACAGGGCCGTTCCATAAAATAGTTTTGGATTCCATAATCACTTTGCGGAAAGATTCAATGGAAGCAGGAGCGGAATCCACACCTTCCCAACCATCGGGTATAGCGTTAATGGGGCACACTTTGGTGTTAAGGTTGGCACCGGGTCTTTGGAAGTCTTCAAATTTAGCGTCGGTAATTAATACTTCGGTGGGTAAATAAATATTCACGCCCATTTCTTTTGCTTTTTTCAAGATGTCCAAAGCCAGTTGCATTTGGTCATCTTCGCAAATAGAGTTGCCTATTTTTCCACCCTGCGCTTTAATGAAGGTGAAGCTCATGCCTCCACCGATAACGAGGTTGTTCACCTTGTTCATCAAACGTTCAATGATGGTAATTTTTGACGATACTTTAGATCCGCCGAGAATAGCGGTGAAAGGGCGTTCGGGGGCTTCAAGCACTTTGTCCACGGCTTTAATTTCGCCTTCCATCACATAACCGAACATTTTATCGTTAGGGAAATAATCAGCAATCAATGCGGTGGAAGCGTGAGCACGGTGTGCTGTTCCGAAGGCATCGTTGATATAGCAATCAGCATAAGAAGCCAGTTTTTTGGTGAATTCTTTTTGCTTGGCTTTCACTTCCGCCTTGGCTGCTTTCTTCACATCATCGCTTGCATCATCAGCCAAGCCACGGGGTTTACCCTCTTCTTCTTCGTAAAAACGAAGGTTCTCCAACACCAAAACTTCGCCGGGTTGCAAGTTTTTAGACATTTCAGCAGCCTCAGCACCCATGCAGTCGGGAGCAAATTTCACAGATACGCCTAGTTTGGTTTCAATGGCTTTGAGTATATGTTTCAGAGAATATTTGTCATTAGGGCCTTTGGGGCGACCAAGGTGCGACATGATAATGAGCGCTCCACCACCGGCCAATACTTTTTTCAAGGTAGGGATAGCGGCACGAATGCGGGTATCATCGGTGATTTGAAATTGTTCATTGAGGGGGACATTGAAATCAACACGAACAATGGCTCGCTTTCCTTTAAAATTGTAATTGTCAATGGTTTGCATATATGTAAATGATTAAATTTATAAATCAACGGGAATAAATAGCAAAGTTAGTTATTTTACGGGATTTTCATCAAAAATGTAGTATCTTTGCAAGGAAATTTTTTAGATATGTTACTTTTTTCGCCCAATGAGTGGGCTGATTATGAATTGATAGACAGCGGGAGCTTCGAGAAACTGGAGCGTTTCGGCGAGTTTATTTTGGCCAGGCCCGAGCCAAAGGCGGTGTGGGAGAAGTCTTTATCCGAGCAGGAATGGACACGCCGGATGCATACCCGTTTCACCACCGGCGCCGGTTTCGGCAAGTCGGGAAAGGAGGATAGCGGTAGTTGGCAGCAAGTAAAAAAGATGCCGGGGCAGTGGACTATGAATTATCGCAAAAATGGACTGGATATGCGCATGCGTTTAGGGCTAACCTCTTTCAAGCATGTGGGCATTTTCCCGGAGCAGGCACCCAATTGGGATTATATTTATTCCGCTGTGAAGGAGCTGAAAACACCTCAACCGAAAGTACTAAACCTTTTTGCTTATACCGGTGGTGCTTCACTGGCTGCCAAGGCGGCAGGAGCTGATGTCTTACACCTTGATTCGGTGAAACAGGTGGTAAGCTGGGCGCGTGAAAACATGGAGTTAAGCGGGCTTGATAACATTCGCTGGGTGGTGGAAGATGCGTTGCGTTTTGTGAAGCGTGAAGCCAAACGGGGCAATCGCTACAACGGTATCATGCTTGACCCGCCGGCATACGGCCACGGCACTGATGGAGAGAAATGGAAGTTAGACGAATGCCTGCTGGAGATGTTACAACAATGTAACCAAATATTACAGCCGGAAGATAGTTTTTTAGTGTTGAATTTGTATTCCAACGGCTTTTCCGCTTTGGTGGCAGATACTATTACACGCAGCGTATTCGGTCCCGCCAGAGAACGTGAATGTGGCGAATTATTTCTGCAAGACAAGTTCGAAAAACGTTTACCCTTAAGTGTTTTTGCAAGATTTAAACGATGAATAAGATTTTTTCTCAGATATCAATCAACATTATCT
>JAVBSQ010000026.1:0-4260 GCA_031556695.1 Bacteroidales bacterium
CGATGATAAGATATTCACTGTCGCTGCCACTTATTTCGTATTTAATGTGGTACAGCTTGCTGTTTACTTCTTTGTGTACAACCTCCTCATCGCTCACGGCCGTTTTGCCTTGCGGATCCCAATTTACCATGCGCACACCGCGGTATATTTCGCCTTTATTATAGAAGTGTACGAAGGTGTCAATTACAGCCTGGCTTTGTGCCGGGTCCATGGTGAAGCTTGTGCGGTCCCAATCGCAGGAAGCGCCCAGCTTTTTCAGTTGTTCCAGAATGATGCCGCCATGTTTTTCTTTCCATTCCCAAGCGTGTTTCATGAACTCGTCACGGGTGAGGTCGGCCTTGTTGATGCCTTGTTCCTTCAGTTTAGCCACTACTTTAGCTTCGGTAGCTATGGAGGCGTGGTCGGTGCCGGGTACCCAGCAGGCATTTTTGCCTTGCATGCGGGCGCGGCGTACCAGCACGTCCTGTATGGTGTTGTTCAACATGTGTCCCATGTGCAACACGCCCGTCACGGTGGGCGGAGGAATCACGATAGTATAAGGTTCGCGATTATCGGGTTCTGAGTGAAACATACGGTGTTTCAGCCAGTAGGCATACCATTTGTCTTCTACGTCCGCAGGGTTGTATTTGGCGGCTAATTCCATAAGGTCATTAATTTAAGACAGCAAAGATAATAAAAAAATGCTAATGTGCTAATATGCTGATGTGCTAATAAATCTGTTATGTTTTGCCTTTAATTGGCACATTAGCATATTAGCATATTAATATTTATCTTTGCTAGCTATGAGTAAAATGGTCATCTATCAACTTATGCCCCGTTGGTACGGTAATAGGGTTGAAAAACAGGTTTTTGCCGGAACGAAGGAGGAAAACGGAGTGGGTAAATTTAATGACTTTACCCCGGAAACCCTACAGCACATAGCTGCTTTGGGTGCTACTCATGTGTGGTACACCGGCATATTGCGGCATGCTAAGCCCGACCCTTATCCAGAGATAGTGAAGGGTAAGGCCGGTTCACCTTACGCAGTGATTGATTATTATGATGTAGATCATGATTTGGCAACGGATATGGATAAGCGTATGGACGAGTTTGCCGCTATGGTGAAACGTACACATGAAGCGGGTATGAAGGTCATCATTGACTTTGTACCTAACCATGTGGCGCGGAATTATCATTCCACACAAAAGCCTGCGGGCGTGCGTGACCTGGGGGAGGACGATGATCCTACGCAGACTTTTTCGCTTAATAATGATTTTTATTATTTGCAGGAAGACCTGGTTTTGCCGGTATCCGGCCTTTATAAAGAAAGCCCTGCTAAAGCCACGGGTAACGATTGTTTTTCGGCTTACCCGTCGGTGAACGATTGGTATGAAACGGTGAAGTTGAATTATGGCGGTAACACGGGACAGCAGAGTGGGGTGTGGCAAAAGATGTTGGATATTTTATTGTTTTGGGCAGCGAAAAATGTAGATGCTTTCCGTTGTGATATGGCGGAGATGGTGCCCCTGGCTTTCTGGAGTTGGGCCATACCGCAGGTAAAAGCACAGTTCCCGAACATTATTTTTATTGCTGAAACTTATAATGCGCAAACCTACAGAGACTATATTCATACAGGAAAATTTGACTACCTTTATGATAAGGTAGGTTTGTATGACACCCTGCGTGATGTAATATGCCATGGCCGCTCTACTTTTGATATCACCCAATGTTGGCAGGCGGTGGAAGGTGTGGGCGCGCATATGCTTCGTTTTTTGGAGAACCATGATGAGCAGCGCACAGCTTCCCGTTTTTTTGCGGGCGATCCTTACAAGGCTTTACCAGCCATGCTTATTAGTGCTGCTATGCACCAAGGGCCGGTGATGATATATGCGGGACAGGAAACCGGCGAACCGGCCGAGGGGGCTACCGGCTTCAGCGGCGACGATGGCCGCACTTCTATCTTTGATTATATTAATGTACCCACCTTGATAGATGGAAAAACTACGGAGGCCTACCGGAAAATGTTGGCCTTTGTGCGGGACTCCAACACCTTGGCCACCGGTGAATTTTATGATATCATGTGGGCCAATGCCGGCCGGCCGGGCATGGACCGGTGCTACGCCTTCCTCCGCCACACTAAAGAAGAACAACTATTGATTGTAGCATGTTTTCACCCTTTACCCTTCACCTTTTCACCTTTTACCATTTGTATTCCCGAGCATGCTCTCCAAACCATGGGACTCTCCGCCAATAAGGCATATATCCTTACGCCCTTATTACACCCCGTGAAACCAGTGGTTTTGTCGGCTGACAATGAGCTTGTTGTGGATTTTAGTAAAAATACTTACGAAATCTATCGTTTCTCCGAAAAATAGTGTAAATTTGTTGCCTTAAATCTCTTTTAATCTAACAATTCGTAATTTTTAATTTGTAATTCGTAATTGATCATGCTTGAACTATCCAAAAAAGCCCATGAGATGCCGCAATCGGCCATTCGTAAATTGGTACCTTATGCTGAAGCTGCTAAAAAACGTGGCACTAAGGTATATCACTTGAATATCGGCCAGCCCGATGTTGATGCGCCGAAGGAAGCTATGGACGCTGTGCGTAACACTAAGTTGAAACAGGTGGCTTATCCCCACTCGGCAGGTATTGAAAGCTACCGCGATGGTTTGGCTAAGTTTTACCGGTCGTTGGGTATGAAAGATATTACTTGTGAGGATATGATTATCACCACCGGCGGTTCTGAGGGGTTGATGCTTGCCTTCATGGTGTGCCTGAACCCGGGCGATGAGGTGATAGTAATGGAGCCTTTCTATACCAATTATCGTGGTTTTGCCCGTTGGACAGATGTAACGCTCAAACCCGTGAGTAGCGGTAAGGACATGGATTTCACCCTTCCTCCGATCAGTGAATTTGAAAAAGCTATAACGCCGAAAACCAAGGCTATTTTGATATGTAACCCCGGCAATCCTACCGGTTATGTGTATAGCCAAAAAGAATTGGAAGAGTTGGGTGCTCTGGTGAAAAAACATAACTTGTATCTCTTTGCCGATGAGGTGTACCGCGACTTCCTGTATGGCGACAAGCCTTTCTTCTCCTGCATGGATTTGAAGGGTGTGGAGCAAAATGTGGTATTGTTGGACTCGGTATCTAAACGCTACAGCCTTTGTGGTGTACGTATAGGCGCCATGGTGAGCCGTAATAAAGCTGTTATCGCCGCTACAATGCGTTTTGCGCAAGCCCGTTTGTGCTCGCCTGCTTTAGGGCAGATAGCTGCAGAAGGAGCGTTGGATACTCCCGCTGAATACTTTCAAGCTATGCGTGACGAATATAAACGTCGCCGTGATTATATGGTGAATGCCTTGAATAAAATAGAGGGTGTACACTGTCCCATGCCCGAAGGTGCATTCTACGCCGTAGCACAATTGCCTATTGATGATTGCGACAAGTTTGCACAGTGGTTGTTGGATTCGTTTGAGCACGAAAAGCAAACGGTGATGTTAGCCCCTGCGTCAGGATTTTACGCTACTCCCGGGCGCGGCGCCAATGAAGCGCGTATAGCCTACGTGCTCAATGTGGCCGACTTGGAGAAAGCAGTAGAGTGTTTAGCTGTGGCATTGAAGCAGTATCCGGGCAGGACAATCAAGTAAATCAGGTGGTAAATATCACTATTTAACGATAAATCCTTGTTTATTGTTTAAGGACGTATTATTTTTGCAATGAAATAATACGTTCTTTGTTTTTCGCACGCTAGTTTCAACTTCGGTTGAGATTTTTGGCGCTAGCTTTATTTTCTCTTAACTAAGAAACATGAGAAATTTCTAAAAATAACGGAAAAAATAAAGCCTGCGCCTACACCTTTTCTTTTTTACATATGACGGGCCGGTTTCGGTCTAAGAAATAGGTGTGGGCCTGGTTTATTTTGTTATTTTGGGTTTCTCATGACCTCTTAGATAAGAATAGATCAATTAAGCCTACGCTATAGCTCCGCTATTTAAGTTTATAAAGTGGCAAAGTTTATAAAGATATAAAGATTTTTCTTTACGAACTTTTCACTTTCTAACTTTTCACTTTTTAGCGGTGCGGGATTTTATTGTTTATCGCTTATATAAGTTTATAAAGTTATAAAGTTTATAAAGTTATAAAGTTTATAAAGTTATAAAGTTCATAAAGTTGTAAAGAATTTTTCTTTACGAACTTTTTACTTTCTAACTTTTAACTTGTTTTAGGGGCTGCGGTTACTCTCTCTTCTTATACTGTTATGTTCGCATGACGTGG
>JAVBSQ010000155.1:0-5568 GCA_031556695.1 Bacteroidales bacterium
ATCAGATTTTTTTCTCTTTCTTTTTACTGTTTTCTCTGTCTCTGTTTCTTCCTTTTTTTCTTCTGTTTTCTTTGCTGTATTCTTTTCTGATATTTCTACTGTTTCTAGTGAAATTTTTGCTTTATCCGGATATGTCGAAGGTGACTACTGATGCGGTGCTGGCAGCACTTGGACAGGCATTTTTCTCCCTCAGTTTGGGTATGGGTTGTATGATTACTTACGGCTCCTATGCTCCTAAATCAATTAATCTTTTCAGCACTTCTTTGGGAGTGATGTTCTCCAGCCTGCTTTTTGCCCTGTTGGCGGGACTGGCGGTTATCCCTGCCGTTTTTGCTTTTGGCTTAGAACCTAGCGAAGGTCCCGGTTTGGTATTTGTTACCTTTCCTCAAATTTTTGCACAGATGCCTTGGGGTAACTTGGTGGCCTGTATATTCTTCTGTCTCTTGCTCATTGCTGCACTGACCTCGTCTATTTCATTATTTGAAGTGCCGGTGGCCTACCTGGTAGATGAACGCCGCTGGTCGCGCCGTACCGCCGTTTTAACAATAACCATTATTGTATTAATGCTCAGCGCACTGGCCTCTTTATCTTACGGATTACTTTCCGGCTTTACCCTTGGTGGGAAAAATATTTTTGGTATATTCGAGTTTGTTGCTTCCAACATTATGATCCCCCTGGGAGCTATTTTAGTCTCCTTGTTTGTTGGTTGGTACATGAAACCGGCTGATGTGAAAGACGAACTGTCCAATGGCGGAACTATTGCTGTGGGTTGGTTGGGCGCCATGCGTTTTGTGCTGCGTTACCTTGCTCCGGCTGCTATTACTTTGATACTTTTGGCAGGCCTTGGGCTTCTCGGTTAAAAACTGTATTTTTGCGTAAAACTTGTATTCTATGAAATTCTTTCGTTATATTGTTTTCTCTTTATTTCTTTTTACAGCAACGCTTTCTTTTGCACAACCCGTCACTTCTTTAGACGACTGCATTCGCACCGCGTTGGAGAATAATTACCAGATAAAAGTGGCGAGAACAGAGCGTGATATTGTCGAAAACAATATCACCATATCACAATACTTACCTTCGGTAAATATTAATGCGCGACAAAATATAGCGATATCCAGCTCTAATAGCGAAAGTTCCAACGGAGCTAACTCGGAAATCAACAACAGTCGCACCGACAGCTACAGCGCAGGCGTTAGTCTCAACTGGCGTTTGTTTGACGGTTTGGCCATGTTTGCCAGAACTAAAAGGCAGGAGGCGCAACTGGCGGTGAGTGAACGAGCTTTGAAACAGTCCATGGATCTGCTTGTTTCACAAGTATGTGCTGAATATTACAATATCCTTATGCAGCAGAAACGCCTGGAGGCAACACAATACACACTCGCCTTGTCGGAAGAGCGTTACAATAAAGCAAAGGAAATGTATGACATAGGCTCGGTGTCGGGACTAGAGTTGCGGCAGGCTAAAATTGACCTTAATGCCGATAGTTCAAAGCTGGTGCGGCAGGAAGAAACCGTACGCAATTCTTATGTGCGCCTCAACACCTTGATGAATGCCAACTCCGGCGAACAAAATTATGTGCGTGATACCATTGTGCTTGCGCCAAAGATGGGTTTTGACGAACTCAAGAAAGAAACTATAGAAAAAAACAGTACACTGATTATTGCGAGGCAAACGCAAAATATTTCAGAAGCTGATGTGCGCCTCTCTCGAGCTTATCTTATGCCCACGCTTGATTTTGGTGCAGGGTATAACTATAACTCCTCCAATAGTCCGCAACTGAGCACTACCTATAGTAGCAGTACCGGCCCAAATCTCGGCTTTACTTTGTCGTGGAATATCTTTTCAGGCTTAGACAACAAAGGGCGGCTTAAAGGTTCGAAATTAGCCTCAAAAAGCAGCGAATACAGCTATCAGCAGGCCGAAACGGAGGTGATGGGAACCCTACAGTTGCTGTATAACACTTACGAGACCAATATTCTTCTTATTACCTTTGAAACCGAAAGTGCGGCTGTGGCTTCTGCCAGTTTGGATATTGCCATGGAGCGTTATAAGATAGGCTCCCTTTCCGGCTTGGAGTTCCGCGATTACCAAAAAAACTACCTTGAAGCGGTGGATCGTCAGTGGAATGCCATGTATCTGGCAAAAATATCAGAAATTAATTTGCGGGTGATAAGTGGGGAATTGAATTAGGCGAAGAAACTACAACCACTCCATTACTTTATCTGTAGCACCTTGGTTGCGACCAACATAGTTGGCACTGATTTGACCTATGCGCTGCCGTTCGGCTTCATTGAGCAATAGTGATTGCAATATTTCAATCAGTCCTTCAGTGTTTGTTACGCTAACTCCGCCACCGCTGCTCACCAGCCCCACCGCCTCCGCGTAATCTTCATATACCGGGCCGAACACCACCGGTAGTCCATAAGCCGCCGGCTCTATGGTGTTATGCACGCCGTTTCCCGCATCGAAGCCGCCACCCACGTAGGCAACGCTACCGTAACTGTACACCGACATTAACAGGCCGATGGTATCAATAATCAATACCCTACACCGGTGAAGGGTGAAGGGTGAAGGGTGAAGGGTGTTTGCCTTGTACTCTGTACCTTGTACCTTTTCACCCGATAGTTTTGTGTAGCGCACCGTGCCCCACTTCTCAAACACCTTTTCAATGGACGCCAAGTGCTCCTCATGCACCTCGTGCGGTGCGATGATCAGGCGTACATTTTCCGGTAATATTTCCATCGCCTTCGCCAGCCGCTCTTCATCTGAAGGCCAACTGCTGCCGGCCACCAACGTGGGGTGCCCATTGGTAAATGCTGCTACCACCGGCAAGGTTGCCGGCTGACGGGTATGCGCCCACACACGGTCAAAACGCGTGTCGCCCGCCAACACTACCTGCTCAACACCTATGCTTTTCAGCAGTTGTACCGAGTTCTCCTCCTGTACAAACAAGCAACGGTAGGCCTTCAGCATAGTGCGGAAAAACCCGCCGTACCACTTGAAAAATATTTGTGAAGGGCGAAAAATTGCCGACACAATGTAGGTAGGCACATTTTGCTGCTTTAACATCAGCAAATAATGATACCAAAATTCGTACTTAATAAATATGGCCACCGTAGGTTTTACTATCGTCATAAACCGACGTGCATTGCGGCGTGTATCTATCGGGAGATAAAACACATAATCTACCCCCTCATAATTTTTCCGCACCTCATACCCTGAAGGCGAAAAGAAAGTCAGTAAAATGCGGTGTTCCGGGTGCATCTTCTTATAGGCCTCCATTACCGGCCGTCCCTGTTCAAATTCACCTAAGGAGGCGCAATGAAACCAAGCTAAAGAACCGTCGCCCTTCAGGCTGTCTTGTAAATGTGTAAATTGATTTTTGCGGCCTTTGGCAAAAAGGCGCGCTTTTGCGTTAAACCGTCCTGCTACCCATACACCTGCAGCAAACAGATACATACCAATGTTATAAATAAGCGACATCGCCCCTAATTTTTTGGTAAAAGTAGTGATTTTTATCTATCTTTGCCCCTTACTTCTGAAAAATATGCGATCATTTCTCGAAACTTTTGGCCGTTACATACTACTTATGCGTAAGGTGTTCACCCGTCCTGATCGCATGTCCGTTTTTTGGCGGCAACTCGTGCTCGAAACCGAAAAATTGGGAATGAGTTCCATTGCTATCGTAGCCATCATCTCCGTATTCATTGGCGCGGTAATTGCCTTGCAGTCGTCGTTTAATATGGCCAGCCCCCTTATCCCCAAGATGTATGTGGGTTTTATGACTCGTGAAACCATGGTGTTGGAGTTCAGCTCTACCATGATAGCCCTCATCCTTGCAGGAAAAATTGGCTCTAATATCGCCTCTGAGATAGGCAGTATGCGTATCACCGAGCAGATTGATGCTATGGAAATTATGGGTGTTAATTCTGCTAACTATCTTATCCTTCCTAAAATTATTGCTGCCACCGTATTTAATCCTCTCCTTGTTATCCTAAGCTTTGTTCTTGGTTTGGTGGGAGGTTGGTTCATTGTTGCCGTTACCGGCATCATCACGTTGAGCCAATATATTGATGGTTTGCAGATGGAGTTCAACAACTTCTATCTTACTTACAGCATGATTAAGATGGGCGTTTTCAGCTTCATTATAACTTCTGTTTCCGCCTTCTTCGGCTATTACGCTTTCGGCGGTTCTTTGGACGTGGGACGCTCCAGCACCCAGGCCATTGTTGCCTGCTGTGTCGCCATTCTTGTCGCTAACCTTGTGCTCACTCAACTTTTACTGTAAACATTCATGATCAGCGCAAAAAATATATACAAATCATTTGGTGAAAAAACTGTACTCAAAAACGTTTCCGTTGATTTTGAGCAGGGCAAAACCAACCTTATCATCGGCGCCAGCGGAATGGGTAAAACCGTGTTGCTCAAAACCTTGGTTGGCTTGCACGAGCCCGACAAAGGTGAGATATGGTACGATAAAGTCCTCTTCAACCGACTTCCTTTTGCGGAGAAAAAAAACATGCGCCAAAATATAGGCATGCTCTTCCAGGGCGCGGCTTTGTTTGACTTTGCTACCGTTGAGGAGAATGTTATGTTTCCACTTACCATGTTCACTACTATGAGCAACGAAGAGAAGCGTGACAGGGTAAATTTTTGTCTTAAGCGGGTGAATATTATTGGCGCCGAAAAACGTTTCCCTTCCGAGCTGAGTGGTGGTATGCAAAAACGTGTAGGTATAGCCCGTGCCATAGCCCTTAATCCGCAATATCTCTTCTGCGATGAGCCCAACTCCGGCCTTGACCCCAACACCTCCATACTCATTGATAATTTGATACATGAAATCACGCAGGAATACAATATCACCACCATTGTCAATACTCACGACATGAATTCTGTGATGGAGATAGGCGACAAGGTCGTATTTATCCATCAGGGGCAAAAATGGTGGGAAGGAAGCTCTGCCGATATTTTGCACACGGATAATGCTGAGTTGAATAACTTTGTCTTTGCATCTAACATGACCAAAATGTTGAAGAAACTCTCTGCTAAGTAGGAGGCAGTTTCAAAATTCAATAATTCAAAGATTCAAAAATTGAAAAACTGTATTTATAATCTTTAAATTTTTAAATCTTTGAACCTTGAAATTGCATTTGAATCCCTGACGCAGCGCACGGAAAAGCCGTATGACCGATTGTTCGCGTTCCGATTGACATCGGATCTATTGTAGTTGAACTCTCGATACCACGCGTTTGTCCCACTATTTACTGATGAACTCCAAATGGGCGTGTTGTTACCACGATTGTAGAACTGGGAACCTGTGCTATGACGGTTGCCCGCCGGCACCACGCCGAAACCTTGAACCAATAAGCAAAACGCGCTGTAAAAAGTAGCCGATTTATTTAGCTGATACCCTCGTGCGGATAGCAGCACTTCATTACCATTAACAAGTGGAGAATTGAGAGTGGAAAGTTGAGAGTTATTGAGGCCTTTTAAACCTTGTACCCTTTACCTTTTCACCCTTTACCCTTGTAGTTTTATGGTTGACTACCGGATTCAATATGGCGCGCT
>JAVBSQ010000046.1:0-11979 GCA_031556695.1 Bacteroidales bacterium
TATATCTTACGGCACCAACGACCAAACAGTAAATAATATGTACCCTGTGGGCAATCATGGTACCGCAACTACTTATTCTGCCACTTACCAGGGCCCATTCAATAATAATGCGATGACTTGTGCGCGTTATGGCGCTTTATATACCTGGGAAACGGTGATGATGGTGGACGGCAAGTACGCCGACGAGGCACACTCCGCTTCGGGCCTTGGCGCCTGGCAGGAGAGCTGGGTGAGTGGCAATTATTTTACTTCCGGTGCAGCTTCCACTACGGCTAAAACCAGGATCAACAATGCCCGTGGAGCGGAAATCACAGGCAATGCCATGGCCACAGGTGGGGGTAGAGGTATCTGCCCTCAGGGCTTTCATGTGCCTACGGATTATGAGTGGGCTAACCTCCTGGATAAGGTGGAGGGAGACGGCAGCGGGTCTACCTTTACTCTTCAGCCCAACGCTGCCTGGTGGGGTGCTGATGCGGGTAAGAAGTTAAAAACCACCTCTCAATCTACCTCTGCAGGCATTTATAGCGACACAGATACTAACCCCGTGTGGTTGTTTGATGCTACTCACGTGGGTACTGACGCATTTGCGTTCTCCGTGGTGCCGGCGGGCCACCGTAATAACCCTGGTGACCTTTTCTACAATCGTGGCCACGAGGCAATCTTTTGGAGTTCGTCAGTTTATGATGGTGCTTATGCATGGAACAGGACCTTCTACAGCGCCCATTCCGATGTGGGCCGCTATCGTAACTACCGCTCCTACGGCTTTTCCGTGCGCTGCGTCAGGGATTAAAGGTGCAGGGTACAAGGTACAGGGTACAGGGTGACAAAAAATTCCTACCTTTGTCCATATAAAAAAATCATCATGAAAAACTTACTTTTGATCATCTGCTGCACCGCAGTACTATTTGCCTGCGGCGGCGGAAAAAACACTGCTCCTGTTACCCATAATAGTCGCCTTGACAGCTTGGGTGATAACAAAACCTTCGTTTTTGAAGCGGCAGCCGGACAAAGTATCAAGGCCAACATTATTTTGGCAGATAGCACACAAGCACCCAACGTGCGGTTTAACCAAATAATTAGTCCCTCGGGCGAAGCCGAAGGGCCTTTTGGCAATACCTTAACGTTTGAATTAAAAGAAACGGGTAAATGGACGCTCATCATAGGTGAAAGCCTTATGGTAGGCGAGCCTTACGTGGGTGAGTTTACATTGTCCATGGAAGTGAAATAACCCCCTCCGTTGTTTACGATAATGCAGCAATAGCCGATCCTACCAGGTTGGGGTCGGCTTTTGCGTTCATAATGGTCACAGCCACACCTTGCGGTAAAAGATTTTTCAACTCCTTAGCCACAATTTCTTTGTAGTAGAATTCGCCGTTCTTATCCTTGCTCCAAAACACACTTCCATCGGCCGCCAAGCCTATTTTTTTCATGGTACTGTCTTCTAACACCAACTGACGAACAAATCCAGCCAAGGAAGCAGCTACCAGCTTAGCCGAACGTTCATAAATAGCATGTGCTATAAATACGTGCTCCTTGCTGTGCTCTGTGGGGTTATTAATGATATTGGCCAAATCGCCGCCATCAAAGTTGTATTTGATTTTTTCGTTCCAGAAAACAGTCTTAAACAGTTCACCTAAATAACCACCGGAGATAGCTTTCTCAAAACGCTGATAGCCCTTATTGTTGGACATGGCATCTACCAAACCGTCCACCACCGTGAGGTAAGGCGGGTTAAAGTTGCCCGACTCCAAGTTCACCGGAATCAACTTTGCCTCATGGCTTTGCAGCTTAACTATTTTAGATTTAGGCATTAATCCGGCCATGTTCGTTCCGGTGCCCACAATCAAGCCAATATAAGAATCATATCCCAGCTCGTCCAGTCCGGCAAAAAGACAGGCCACGGTGTCATTAATCACTTTGATACTCTCAAAGCGGGTATTGATATTTTTGTGGCTATTTAAATATTTCAATAAAGGCTCGCCCACCGGCTTATTGATCATATCGGGGATATCTATCCCTTTATTCCATCGCAGCACAATAGCATCGCCATTCAGCCGTGAAGCGGCAGGATAAGAGAAACAGTAGCCTATTTTGGTCACTTTACTATCTAAATTTTTCAAAGTGCTGATACACTCTGCCATTTTTTCATGCAGCTTTTCCTGGTTAAACCCTGCCGTTTCATTCTTTGACAATAGCTGTTTTACACTTTCCAGCACGGTAGCTTTTCCACCTTTAAACTCCACAATAGCCGCACGGAAATTGGTTCCACCCCAGTCCAAAGCCAGGATTCTACCGTCTTCCAATTTATCCTTCTTATCAACGTGGGTAGGAATACCGGCAATCTCGCCACCATCAACTTGCAGCCCTTCTTCTATTTTTTTCTGAAGACTGTCTGCAATCTTATCCAACTCGGTGGTAGTGAGGTCAAAAATGTTTTCTTTCATGACTATTTTTTTGTTAAAGGTTCAATTTTACAAAGATAAGAATTTATTCAAAAGAGGGCATAATTTCCCTCACCAGTTTTTGTTTAAAGAGGGCATAATCCGCTTCGGTCAAAAATCCCGGATAAGTCATGACCCACAAATTAATAACCTGTAATTCTATGTGATACGGCGGCAACCAATAGTCGATATCCGGATTATCTTTAAATCCCAAACGATGGTAAAAAATTTGACGACGACGGGTAATATCATCTATAACCGGTTCTATCTCCAACAACACAGGCAGTTCACTCGCATTCAACCATTCCTGCAGAAAACGACTGCCATAACCCGAAGAACGATGGTTGGGGTGAATTGCATAATGCTCAATGAAACGCAAATTTCCGCAATGCCACCATTCAATGAAGCCCAGCAGCTCCTCTCCTTCCACCCAAGCCTCCAGGTGATAGTCCTTGTGTGCGCACACACGAACCATATCTTCCGGTGAACGCTGTTCCGGATAGGGGAAGGCGGAAAGGTATAATTCCCATACTTCCGGAAATTTGGCATGAGTATTGCCGGTGATTGATATCCTATTCATTTCGTAAAGTTAGGGATTTTTTTTATCTTTGTTTCCACGACTAAAAAATCATCATGAAAAATACGCTTATCTTTCTAACGCTCTACCTGACAGTACTAATTGCTACCGGACAGGAAAAATTAAAGTTTGGTACCGTTAGTCCGGAAGAGCTGGAAATGACAAGCTACTCCGGGGATTCGCTTGCTCCGGCCGTTGTTCTACATGAATCATGTGACATCTATTTCACTGTACTAGGCAACAATTTGAAAATAGTTACAAAATATACTGTTCGTATAAAAATACTTACAGGCGATGGAGTGGAACTGGCTAATCGCACGCTTAATCTTTTCAAAGGAAAAACGAGAGATATGGATGAATTGTACAGTGGGCTTACCGGTTTTACCTACAATTTGGAAAATGGGAAGATACGGAAAGATAAGTTATCTAAAGATTATATTTTTACAGAAAATATCAGTAAAAATCAACAACGGATAAAATTTGCACTACCGGCGGTGAAGGTAGGATCTGTTTTTGAATACACGTATACCGTAACATCTCCGTACTATTATGATGAACAAGATTATAAATTTCAACGAAATATTCCCGTAGAATATAGTTACTTTACAATCAAAATCCCCGAATATTTCATTTTTGACCGTGAAATTAAAGGATATGAGCCCCTCCATAGCCAAATTTCAAAAGAGAACCAAACATTACTATTTGACGACAACAAAATACAATGCTCAGCACAGGTCATCACTATAGAAGCCAAAAAACTGCCCGCTCTTAAGGCCGATGATTTTGTTTACCATTATCAAGACCACCTGGCCGGTATCAGATTAGAGTTAAAAAAAATTGCCATTCCCGGCAGTTATTATAAAGACTTCTCCACAACATGGGACAACGTCGTTGAACAATTAAATGAAAATAGTTTTTTTGGAAAGCAGCTCAATTATAAAAATCTTTTTAAAAACGAGATGCCTACATCTGTCAACACCGAACCCAACGAAAAGAAGAAAATCAAAAATATTCTTGATATAGTGCGTACAAAAGTGAAGTGGGATAAAACAAACACACTATATATCAAAGACCCGAAGAAAGCGCTAAAAGAAGGGATTGGCAGCAGCGGAGAAATTAACGCCTTGCTGCTATGTGCTCTGAAAGATGCCGGACTTGATGCTTTTCCGGTAGTTATGAGCCTGCGATCCTATGGACGCATTCCCATAAGTCATCCGTCATTAGAGCGATTTAATTATTTCATTGTAGGAGTAAATTGCGGAGATGACATTTGTTATTTAGATGCAACCCGCCCATACACAGACCTGAATATCCTGCCTTTTGATTGTTTGGTGAATCAAGCCCTTTGCATATACCCTAAAATTTTTTCATGGGTAGATTTAAGTAACATAGCCAATGGCAGATCTACCGCCTCCCTTCAGCTCTCATTTAATGAAAACGGGCAACTATCCGGGAAGTATTTACAACGCTATAAAAATGAAACTATCTATCTCTTCAAAAATCAATATCAAGAGGCTAAAGAGGAGTCCGATTACATAAGAAACCTGGAAACAAAAAATAAAATTCAAATCTCAGATTACAATACCTCTGAAGTGTCCGACGCTGATAATTCTTTCGTTAATGAATCATATCTATTTGTTGATCCTGAAGTTGCTTTAGAAAACAATCAAACATTGGCTTTCAACCCTCTTTTATTTACCGGAATGACAAAGAATCCGTTTAAGCAGGAGGACCGCAAGCTACCTATTGAATTCCCATTCCTCTACAGTAACCGCATAAACATTATGCTACAGCTCCCCAATGATTATGAGTTCGATGAGGTTCCCAGTTCAATAAAATACACCTGTGACAATGACTTGGTTAATTTTACTTATATGGTAAAACAAGATGGAAATACGCTGAACATCGCCTATATTTTTAACGTAAACACAATGATAATTCCTGCTAATTTATATGATACTTTCAGGGATTTTTATGCTAAAATGTATGCCAAGACTAACGAACAGGTAGTAATTAAAAAAATAGCTCAATAACTACCACCCTGTATGAAACACCTGATCAACACTTTATCGCTATTATTATTTAGCCTCACGGGAATAGCTCAAAGCTATCCGGTACAGAATATACCTGACAGCCTGCGAACAGGCGCGGTGGCGGTAATCCGGAACTCCTCAGAAGAATTCCAGCAATATGATCTCAACACCGGTCTTTTTACCACCCATATTGTTATCACAGTCTTTAGCGAAAAAGACAAATCACATGCTGAATTTATTACTTATGAAGATTCTTTTCGTGAATTAAAGAATTTTTCCGGAGAAATTTTTAATGAGGCCGGTAAATCTATTAAACGGATTTCCAAAAAGGACCTGCATAAAACCAATTATTCAAATGATTTAGCCACCGATAGTAAAATCACATACTACGAATGCCATTCGCCCACTTATCCGTTCACTGTAAAATATGAATACAGTATCCGGTATAAAAATGGCATCCTGATGTATCCTACATTCAAACCAGCCTCTGCTACCGGAGTGTCGGTAGAGCATGCTTCATACCGCTTGCAAATTCCACGCAACTGTTGGTTGAAGTGTAAACTACAAGGCGGAATCACTCCTCCGCAGAAAAGCATGCAGGATAAAGATAGTGTATTCAATTTCACGGTCAATGGTTTCAAAGCACGTATGTATGAGCCATATGCTTCCTATGATAATGCTTTCCCCTATGCCCTTTTATCGCCAACAAAATTCTGCGCGCACACTATTTGTGGTAGTTTATCAAGCTGGGAAAAACTCGGACAATGGCAACTGGAACTGCTAGAAGGGCGGGACTATTTACCTCCGGCTGTAATTGCTAACATTAAAGAGCTAACCCGGAATGAGGCAGATACCGCCGGGAAAGTAAAATTGGTTTATGAATTCTTGCAAAACTCCACACGCTATGTGAGCATACAACTAGGTATAGGCGGTTGGCAGCCGATGCCGGCAGCCGAAGTGGCAAAAACAGGCTTTGGTGATTGCAAGGCCTTATCCAACTACATGAAAGCACTGCTTACAGCCATCAACATTCCATCTTATTATGTAATACTCAGCACTAAAAAGCAGCAATTATTCCGAGACTATCCTAATTTCAGTCAAGCCAACCATGTTGTGTTGATGGTTCCGTTAAGGCATGACAGTTTATGGTTAGAGTGCACCAGCCGTACCCTGCCTTTTGGTTATATACACCACAATATTGCAGGACATGATGCTTTGGCTATTAGCCATGAGCATAGCTTTTTTTGCACGCTCCCTACCTATCCCGACACCACTAATAAGACTATAAATAAGGTGATTATAAACCTGGAACCTGATGGAAGTGCAGGCCTGCAAATACAATCCGGCTATTACATGCGAGATTATGAAAAAATGTTGTATAAAATACAGGGGCTAAATACGTCTGAAGAAACCAGACTATTGGCAAACCAGCTCCGGACACATAAGCCAACCATCAAAAATATCAGAAAAGAAATTATAAAAAGCCGGCATCCACAAATCAACATAGACTATACGGCACACTGTGAAGATTATGCCCAAATTACCCGGAGCCGCCTGATAGCCGCCTTAAATCCAATGATGATAAAATCCGAAGAGTCCTTTAGTGCTTCCACTCGCAATGCGGACATCAAACTAAACGAAGGCTTTTTTCAATCCGACACTATTATTTTGCAAACACCCAGAGGCTATAGCATTGAATCTTTACCTAACCCGGTAAATATCATTTCAGACTACGGTTCATTCACCTCATCTATTAAACAAAGTGGCGATAAGATATTTTATACGCAGACCTTTACTATCAATAAAGGTCATTACCCATCAACAGACTATGATAATATTCGACACTTTTTCAAACAGATCAACATTTTGAATCCGAAGGTTATTCTTAGAAAATAAACCCCTTGACATGAAAAACACATTATTATCCATCGGGCTGGCATTAACTGCATTGGTAGCCTGCAACAACTCAGCCGGTGTTGAATTTAAAAAACTCAGCAGCTATTTTTTGAACAATTTCAAAGAACTGCCTGATGCGGTTAATGTATTTACCGCACAAAACGACAGTGCTTTTTACGAGGTCGTGGGCATAGCTAAAACCATGGGCAACAAAATCACCGTCCCCGACTTCAGTAAAGAAACCGCTTTTATTGTTGCCGGGCAAGCCACTAACTACAGCACCACCATTGATGTTGAACAAGTAAGGGTTACTGCAACAGATGTTATCATAGATATCAAAATCACCATAGGCGAAGAACTAACCTACACCATAGTTCCAATGATCGTATTTACCATGCCGAAACAAAATAATGATAAAGTAGTTTCCGTAATGGAAGGCGCAGCAGCGGTGGCTATTAGCAAGATACGGTAAATTGCCACAATTTATGATGAGATAGACCTCTTAAAATCCCTATTATTAGGGATTTTTTTTGCATGGATTATGAGTACCTTTGCATTCCAAAGTTATCGTTTTATGAGATTTTTTTATGTAACATTATTGTGCTGCTGTTTAGTTATTCCCAGCTTTAGTCAATCCTTAAGCGAATCAATATTGGAAATAGATGCCCTTGTAGTGTCGGCCAACCGCACGGAAACCTCCCGCAAAGAGACACCGGTGGTGGTGGGCATGCTTTCGCCAAAAACACTGGAACTGACAAACTCCGGCAACCTGGCGGAAGGCTTGGTATTCCTCTCCGGCCTACGCGTGGAGAACAACTGTCAAAACTGCGGTTTCCAACAGGTGCGCATCAACGGGCTTGATGGTCATTACACCCAAATATTGATTGACAGCCGTCCCATTGTAAGCGCCCTCACCGGCGTGTACGGCATAGAGCAAATTCCGGCCGGTATGGTGGATCGTGTGGAGGTACTGCGCGGCAGCGGCTCTGCCATCTATGGTTCCAACGCTATTGGCGGCAGTGTGAATATCATCACCAAAGAACCCTTGCGTAACTCCCTAGCCCTATCACATAATATTAATATGATTGGTGGAGAAAGCGCTGAGAATATCACCAGTATTAATGCCTCCTTAGTGAATGATAGCTATACTGCCGGCGCCTACGTTTTCGGGAATATCAACCACCGTAACCCTTATGATTATGATGGTGACGGGTATACCGAATTGGCGAAGATACAAGGTTCTACTATTGGTTTTAGAGGGTATTACAAGCCGACAAAATTATCAAAATTAACGCTTGAGTACCATAACATCAACGAATTTCGCCGCGGAGGCAACAACATGGACCTTCCGCCACAAGATGCCGATATTGCGGAACAAACGGAGCATAACATCAATGGTGGCGGAATGAAATATGAACTTTTCTCGTCCAATTACAAGCATAAGCTGAGCATTTACGGTTCTTTGCAAAACACCGACCGCAATAGTTATTACGGAGCAGGAAAAGACCCCAATGCCTTCGGAAAAACAACCGACCTGACGTATGACGCGGGCGTGCAATATGCCTACAGTTTCGACAAGTTATGGTTTATGCCGGCAAACCTTATTGTGGGTGCTGAATTTAACTCCGACCACTTGGTGGATAATATGCCTTCCTATAACCGCAGTACGGACCAAACAGCCAATATAGGCAGCCTTTTTTTGCAGAATGAATGGAAAAATGAAGAATGGAGTTTCCTGCTGGGCGGTCGAATGGATAAGCAAAATATGATTGACCATCTTATTTTCAGTCCCCGCATCAACCTGCGCTACAATCCTATCCCCGACATCGGTTTGCGTATAGGTTATTCTGAAGGCTTCCGGGCGCCACAGGTGTTTTCAGAAGATTTGCATGTGCTGGCGGCAGGTGGCGCCGTGGTACTCATCAGCCTTGATCCTAACCTGAAGCCTGAGAGTTCAAAGAGCATCAACGCTTCGGTTGATTTATACAAAGCGTTTGGCGACCATATACAAACGAATCTTTTGATAGACGGTTTTTATACCAAACTTGATGATGTGTTTATCCTTGAGCCTAACGGATACGATGCTCAAGGCAATACTTTAATGCTGAAAACCAATGGCGCAGGCGCTGTGGTGAAAGGCTTCAATATTGAAGGCAAAGTGGCATTTACTACCAATTATCAACTGCAAATCGGGTTCACCGCACAAACCAGTGAATATTCGGAACCTTATGCCTGGAGCGAGACGGCAGACCCTGTTACCAAGATGCTCCGCACGCCGGACTTATACGGTTATCTTACCGCTATGCTCACGCCGGTGCGCAATTTCACCTTCTCTGTTTCCGGTGTATATACAGGTAGCATGCTGGTGCCGCACATGGCGGGCTATATACCCGAAGACCGCACGGAAACAACCTCCGCTTTCTTTGATGCGAATTTTAAATTGGCCTATGATTTTAAGTTGACAGGTGGTGTTACGTTACAAGTGTTCGGCGGCATGAAAAATATTTTCAATTCTTACCAGAGCGACTTCGACCAGGGCCCCGACCGCGACTCCGGCTATATGTACGGCCCCATCATGCCCCGCAGCTACTTCGGCGGACTGAAGGTGATGCTGTAGCTATTTGTTTGGCGGATTAAAAAGAATATGTATCTTTAGAAATAATTTTTAATCTAAATGAAAACATTTAATTTTATAGGGACTTCTAGAAGTCAATGGTTGCCGGAGATATTAAAATGTCATGAAATAGAAGATGTATGTCCTGATAAAACAGTAAGGCTAAACTTTTCCGGAGTAGAAACACCAAACAATTTTGAGCCATTTCATTTTGTACTTTTGGCCTGTTTAATTGAAAATTTAAACCATAAGGGGTATGATAAAATCATATTTGCCGGAAACAATAGTATTTCTGATTTTTTATTACGTACGCTGAAACTAGGGCTATATTGGCATGATGAAAATCCTCAAAATTATGTTCCCATCAATAACGATAATATTTTTAATCTCTGGAAAGTCAATGATCAGGAAAAGGACGTGATCGGTAATATGGTTGGTGATTATTTAATACAACGTTTTTTTCAAAACAAAGACCTCAGTGCAGTAAAAGCAAGCTTAACCGAGGCATATTATAATATTTTCGACCATGCTGATGCCAACGGAAATGCTTTTTCTTTTATAAAATTTGATGAAGAGCAAGAGAAACTATCTGTTGCAGTTTGTGATTTTGGAAAAGGGATTGCCTATACCATACGTCAATATTTTCCTGATATAAAAAGTGATTATCAAGCTATTGAAAAAGCCATTGAAAATAATGTTACTGTAAGATCTAAGCCTCACAATAGAGGTTTTGGTCTAGGCAATATTATAAGTGTATTATCAGAAAGAGACTCTCTAAATATATTTAGTAATCAAGGTTTTATGCATATTATCGGTGATGATATTAAAACTTTTCAAAATGATTGTAATTTCCTCGGAACCCTCATTTACTATGAAATTTCCTTGTCTCATTTTCCTGATATGGAAATTAATGATAACTTTGTACTTGATTTCTAATTCAAAACAGAAATTATATAAACCATGTATGCAATTAGAGTAAAACCATTCTTAGATAACTACTCCTTTCCAGAGGCGGGTAATGCCCTATATGAAGAAATTGTTGATCAAATCAACAACGAAGATAATATTATTTTAAATGTAGAGGGTATAGATATGTTACCATCTATGTTTTTAAATATGTCTATTGGGCGGATTATTGAAAACTATGGACTTGACACTTTAAAAAGCAAGATATCTTTTGCTAAAATCAACACCACACAGGCTCAACGAATAGCTGATTATATCAAACGTTTTTCGAAGCAATAATTTACTTCATCAACTTCTTCAAATCCCGCAGCATATCAAAAGCCTCCAACGGAGACATCTTCTCTATGCTAATTTTATTGAGTTCCTCGCGGATTTTCACGAGTACCGGATCGTCTAACTGGAAGATGGACATCTGAATGCCATCGGAGTGTTTTTGCTGTTTACTATTGCCGTCATGTGAGGTGCGCTGTGACTCGAGTTTCAGCAACATCTGCTCGGCACTGTTGAGCACGGCGTTGGGCATACCGGCCATACGCGCCACATGAATACCAAAGCTGTGCGCCACGCCACCGGGTTTCAGCTTACGGAGGAAAATAACCTGCTTCCCGTCTTCCTTCACACTCACATTGAAGTTTTTGACACGCGGATAAATATCCTCGAGTTCATTCAACTCATGATAGTGAGTGGCAAAAAGGGTTTTTGCCTTGGCGGTAGGGTGCTCATGTATGTACTGCACCATGGCCCAGGCAATGGAAATACCATCGAAAGTGCTGGTACCGCGGCCAATTTCATCCAACAAAATCAGGGAGCGGTTGGAGAGGTTGTGCAGGATACTGGCGGTTTCGTTCATTTCTACCATGAAGGTAGATTCGCCCTGTGAGATATTATCGGAGGCGCCCACACGGGTGAAAATTTTATCGACTACGCCTATTTCAGCGATGGCGGCGGGGACATAGCAGCCTATTTGCGCCAACAGCACAATAAGGGCTGTTTGTCGCAACAATGCGCTCTTACCGGACATATTGGGACCGGTGATAATCATTATTTGCTGCTCATTGCTGTCAATACGTACATCGTTGGCGACGTAAGTTTCACCGGATGGCAATAGTTGTTCTATAACAGGGTGGCGGCCGTCTTTGATGTTGATGACATCGGAATTGTTCACCACGGGCTTGCAGTAATGGTACTTTAGCGCTAATTCGGCAAAAGAAAGGAGACAGTCGAGTTGCGCCACCAGTGAGGCATTGAGCTGTATGGGGGTAATATAATCAAGTAAAGAAAGCACCAAATCATTGAAGAGTTGTTGCTCCAGGCTGAATATTTTTTCTTCAGCGCCCAGTATTTTTTCTTCGTACTGTTTGAGTTCTTCGGTGATATAGCGCTCTGCGCCGGTAAGTGTTTGCTTGCGTATCCATTCGGCGGGCACCTTGTCTTTATGGGTGTTGCGCACTT
>JAVBSQ010000115.1:0-9386 GCA_031556695.1 Bacteroidales bacterium
TAGTGACGATTAGCTGTTTGATACTCAACGTGCGAAGTATTGATAGTAATACCACGCTCTTTTTCTTCAGGAGCGTTGTCAATTGACGCGAAATCGCGTTTTTCAGACAAACCTTTAGATGCCAAAACCGTAGTAATAGCAGCAGTCAAAGTAGTTTTACCGTGGTCAACGTGACCAATGGTGCCAATGTTCACGTGGGGTTTATCCCTTTTGAACGTTTCTTTTTCCATAATATTATATTTTTAAAAGTTTATAATTTCGAGCCGGCGATGGGAATTGAACCCATGACCCCTTCCTTACCAAGGAAGTACTCTACCTCTGAGCTACGCTGGCTTGTTTTGGAGCGGAAGACGAGGTTCGAACCCGCGACCCTCAGCTTGGAAGGCTGATGCTCTACCAACTGAGCTACTTCCGCAAAAAAATGGTGGGGAGAGCAGGATTCGAACCTACGAAAGCATACGCTAGCAGAGTTACAGTCTGCCCCAGTTGGCCACTTTGGTATCTCCCCAATACAATATGTCAATTGACAGAACAAGAGCCGATGGAGGGATTCGAACCCCCGACCAGCTGATTACAAATCAGCTGCTCTGGCCAACTGAGCTACATCGGCAATAAACTAACGAACAATACATTTAACCCTTTTAGGCAAAATGGAGCGCAAAGATAGGGCTTTTTTATTAATTTGCAAAAAATATGGACTATTTTCTTTAGTTTTAAATGAAAAATTATTGATGAGTCACATAACTATTTGAAAAATAGAAGAATTTACGACCCCGCCCAATGGTGGATTTTTTTTAGCCACAGACACTGTTACCTTCTCCAAGACACTAATTTCCTTACGCAAAGCCTTCGCTATACGACCTGCCACATGTTCCAGCAAATTAGACGGGGCGAGCATCTCTCGCTTTACAATATCGTAAATATTTTGATAATTAACAGTATACCGAAGATCATCTGTCTCCATAGCCTTTGATAAATCGGCCTCCACCGACACGTCTACATAAAAATAATTTCCAATAATACGCTCCTCCGGATTACAGCCGTGGTAAGCAAAAAATTCCATGCGGTGCAAAGTTATCAGTCCCATAAATTTATTATTTAATGAATACAAATATATGAAAAATCTTCGGTAAAACAGTAAACTATTATCGGGGCAGGATATATTACCACATCAGTGCGATATGAAAAATTTCGGTACCCGGACGGATTTGTGTATTGAAGTCTGAATAAGTAATATAAAATCCGATTTCACCCACCGTAAAATCAAAATCATATGTTTGGGTCCAAAGAAATTCCTTGCCATTGGACACCTCTCCCAAATGCAACACAAATGGCATTCCATTCTTTACCCCTTTATCTGTTTCAATATAAGCAATTACTGTTCCATATCGATATACATAGTCGTTAAGCATGTTGAGTGGCTTATAGACGCAAAAATAAGAGTTTAGGTCTCCGGGAGCTCCTTTTAATTTCCACTCATCTTTATTGATCGTAAAGGATGTTGTATACCAATTAGTACTTTCCCCATCTTTACCATTATATCCTGCCGGCCCCATTGGCCCTATAGGGCCTTCACATGCGGTTAATAAGATGGTGGCGAAAATTGCAAAAAATAGTGTCTTTTTCATAATGAATTATATTTTAGAATTATTTTACTAACGTTGGCGGCGAGATTCCGCTTCTCTTTGTTCACGAGCGGCCGACTCTTGCCGCTCACGATCTGCGCGCTCCTGTACTTCTTGTTGTTGACGGCGCGATTCCGACTCCCTTTGTTCTCGTTCTGCTCGCTCCTGCACTTCCTGTTGTTGACGGCGCGATTCAGCTTCTCTCTGTTCACGAGCGGCCGACTCTTGTCGTTCACGATCTGCTCGCTCCTGCGCCTCTTGCTGCTGACGACGCGATTCAGCTTCTCTCTGTTCACGGGCTACCGACTCTTGCCGCTCACGATCTGCTCGCTCCTGCATACCTCTACTATTATCTGCCTCTTCCCTTGTAGAGGGATTATTAATGGGAGCCCTTTCTGCCGTCCTGGTTTGATCGACAAACTGAGGATTCAAAGTACCAGGAAGCTCCGGTCTTTTTGAATCCCTGCTTGTAGGTTCGGAAGGTCCTGGGTTATGAGGTGGTTGGGGATTATGAGGCGGATAATACCTGTCCCATAGAAAATAATAGTTATTATCGTAAAAATAATAGGGTGAATAATTATTTGAATAATATGAATAATCACTGTAATAAGGATAATAGCAAGTGTAATAATCATTATAGGAGGAAAAAATACCCGAACCGGCGGAATAATACCCTGTACTGACATAAGCCCTTTCTTTCAGATGAATAGACGAGGAACCCAACGACTTTAATCCCAGGCTACTATTTTTGCAGCCGGTTTGAGCGATGAGAAGAACCGCCATACAGATGCCTAAAATTCGTTTCATGATTTTATAATTTAAAAGTTATTATTTCTACTTTGAATAAATACAAGTCGCATGCCACATATAATTAAATACATGATAAACAAATATATACATGGAGATAAAAAACTTAAGGGTGTGAAACCACATTGTGATTTCACACCCTTAAGGAGTGTTTTTACAATTCTATTAAGCGTTCTTTAGTAGCGTTGCCAATTGCTCAACCGTCACACCGATCAGTTGAGCGGTAGCTTTTTTATTTTCTCCGGTAGCACCCATAATACTGTTCAAAAGTACAGCCTTGTAGTCGTCCATGTCAATGATGACCTGCCGGTCTTTCGGATTTTTTGACTGGATAATATGGCTGTTGAGTTCAAGGTATTTTTTTATCAACAATTCCAATCCGAAAAAGAAATTTTCGCTTGTTGTGGTCACCTCTCCGGCGATTGATGGGGTAACATTGAGTGTGTCAAGATATATCTCATCGGCCGATATTTCGTAACCCCGGCAATGCAACACAGCGCGTTCAATCACATTCTTCAGCTGACGCACGTTACCCGGCCAATTATAGTTTATCATTTTCGAAATGGCCTCCTCCGATACAGATACATATTTGTGCTGCCGGCGGTTACTTTCCCGCAAAAATTTATCAATGAAATACGGAATATCACTTTGCCTTTTGCGTAAGGGTGGTATCGTGAGAATATCAAGTATCCTGAAATAGAAATCTTCACGGATCATTTTTTCTTTGACCAACTCTTTTACATCTCGATTTCCCGCAATCAGGAAACTCACGTTGCAACTTCTGACTTCTTCCGAGCCTAAAGAACGATATTGCCTACTTTCAACTACCTTAATGAGCATAGCTTGGATTTCTGTATTTACATGCTGAAATTCATCTAAAAATAGGGTGCCGTTCTCAGCCTGTTTTATAAGCCCCTCATTCCCTTTATGGTCAGCACTAAGAAAACCTTTTTGTGCACCGAACAGAATACTTTTCAGGATATTTTCATCAGCCCCTATGGGGGTACTACAATTATAGTCGATAAAGATTCCGCCCTTGTTACTGATATTATGGAAATATTCGGCAATCAGCGATTTTCCGGTTCCGGTTTCACCGTCAATATAAATCACCGGATGCTCCAATCTACCACAATTCTCAACCCGCCGGAAAAGTTCCTGCATCTCCTTACAGGTTCCCATATTTCGTTCGATATCAACACGGAACTTATCCAGTTCATTCTTTTGAGCAATTTTGTGCTGGACAATAATTTTACGCACCTCCTCCAGTACATCCACGTTGTCCGATTTATTAATATACCCGTGGATAAGATACTCTCGCTCAATACGGGTTTCCGAATATTCACCGGGCTGTCCTGTGATAACTACAATCGGCGAGTATTTGAATTGTTCCTTGCGCCTAATGTATTCTATGAGGGTGATGCCGGCAGGGTCGGTTTCCATGCGTATATCAATCAGGAATATATCAATAGGTTCGCTCCCAATAGATATTTTTTCAATAGCAGACTTGGCGCTGTTAGCAGAAATTGTTTGATAACATATATCTTCTTTAAACCGGTTGCGCTGAAACCTTCTTTCAAGAGTTTCCCTGTAAGAATCGGAATCATCGACAATCATGACATTAATAGTATTTTCGACTTTCTGCATATTTGTTACTCAATAAGTATTCATTAACCCTGCCTATATAATGCAATCTGGTATCACTATTGTTACAGTAAGGCCATTCCCGGAGAGAAAACTGATTTCCCCTTTCATATATTGCTCCATGATGTTTTTGACAAGTGACAATCCAAGCCCCAAATTAGTTTTCTTCTTGGAAACAAAAGGCTGGCAAAGCCTGTCCAATTCATTCTCCGGGACCCCAATGCCATTATCAACACATTTGAGAACCAAATCCCTGCCCGAAGCTTCACAGATAATATGTATGGTATCATCCGGATTGTCGGAATTCGGAAATGCATGCTGGTTAGCATTAGATATCAAATTAGTAAGCACTTGACTGAAAAGCAAGGGGAAAGTACGTACAACCATATTCGGATCACAATCAACAAGGAGCCGGATATTACTTTTGATCGTAGGTTTTATGACAGTTACAATATCGTCCAACTTCTGGCTGAGATTAAAATCCGTTTCGGGATCAATGACATTTTCCTTGATGGTGTTTCTGAATGAGTTCACCAAATCACTAATGGCATCTTTACTACGGGAAATAGTCAATAAGTCTGATTTCAGGTTCTTCACCATCAAATCATATTCCTTCTCCGGCAATTTACCTCTTCCTCCGGCTAATGTTTCTATATCCTTAAATGTGTCAAAAAGCGTTTGCGTGATGCTGCCTAAGGGTTGCGATAATTCATGCGAAATTCCCCTTACCACATACGTCAACAGCTCCATACGTTTTTGTTCTATCAGTTTTTTCTGAACAAATTGGAGCTCTTGATATTGCTGTTCAAGAACACTACGTGCTTTCTTCAGCTTTTTATTTTGCCTGTGCAGGAAATAGAGTAGAACCGTTACAGCAACACAAATCACCAATACCAAAAACACGAGAGTCAAGGAACGTTTAGCACTAGCTTCAGCCTCTGTCTTATCCCGTTGTGCATTATAATCCCTTCTAGTATTTTCCGTAATTACAGCCGATGCTTTCGAGTATATATCATACCATTGACTAACCTCACCAATCGTATTCTTATCCGAAATATTTTTCAATAATATATGGTATAATCGTCTTGTCCAAATACCCGCATAACTTTTTCTTGCCGCTACAACCGAATCACATTTGATAGCCCTATCATAATACTGCTCAGCGGAAACGACGTCTTGTTCTGTACGGTAATAATTGCCTATATGCACACTGGATGCTAAACACTGATAGGGATCATCATATTTCTGAAAAATAACATCTGCTTTTTTCAAAAGCAACAGCGGCAAGGAGTCAGACTGCACGCTTGCTGTACTCCAGCCGTATTTATCTATCAGATAGTCTCTTTTAAAATTTTCAATATAATCCCTAATTTGCGTGGAATCCTGTCCCGACATCCAATGCTTTGTTCCCTCATTGCGTAATATTGCTCCCGTTATCTGGTAATAGTTAGCCAAAGAATAATCATTCCTAGACAAGGGGTTCTCTAAAATATCCAAGCCTTTTTTCACATAATCAAGAGCATTGTATAAATTTCTTAAATCCGCCGAAATAGCTCTCTCATAACTCCCTGAAAAAGTATAATATAAAATGGAAAGCTGAGTGGTATCAATATGTAGCCGGGCGTCACCCTCTATTGCATTCAAAGATTTAAGAATAATGGGTAATTCCGTGTTGCGATAATAATATCCCAAAACAGCATTGCCTATCAGATAATCTGATTTTGCATAGTGATAACGCCGGTGATCGTATTTTTTTAGTGGAAAGAAATCATTATACTTGAAGTGATTGATTCCTCCTTTGAAAATATTCAGTGTCGAATCATAAATGATAAATGCTTCGGCATATTTACATTCCCGCAAAAGCAGCCTGGCTTCCGTGATGTAGGTAATAGCTTCTTCTATTTCTTTATTGGCATAGTCGGAATCAAGATTTCTTATTTTATTAAGATAAATCTTGGTCGAATCAAAGTATGAAGTCAGGAAGTAGGAATAAGCAATGGTATTCCATGCTTCGGCCTTTGCCGCATCATAATCAGGCATATGCATCTCAAGCAATTGCAAAGCTTCAAAGGCCCTTGCTTTAGACTTGCCCATATCTTTATATCTTAAATCAAAGGCTTCACTATTTAATTTATCTATAGGCGCCTTCCATTCGGTATTTCTGCTATTATTACTACAAGAAATACTCAAAAAAAAGACAATTATGATAATTATATAATATTTTACAACATTCATTGACAAAGATGTATAATTGGTAAATTTATGAATCTTTCGTCAAAGATAGAAAAAATCATGGTATGGGAAACCCCTATCAGTAGATTTTTGCTATCTTTGTTATTTCAAACTCAAATATATGATGAAAAATCTATTTCTATTATTTACCTGCCTGTGTATAGCAGGTTATAGTTTCGCCCAAGAAACCAAAGACACCACCGGCTATCAATTCACGACTGTGAAAGAAATAAAAATAACCCCTGTAAAAGACCAATACCGTTCCGGTACCTGTTGGAGTTTCTCTTCTTTAGGACTGGTAGAGGCCGAATTGCTCCGCATGGGCAAAGGAGAATATAACCTCTCCGAAATGTTTATAGTACACACCAACTACACCGATAAAGCAGAAAAATACGTACGCCTCCAAGGCAATGGCAACTTCGGCGGAGGCGGCTCCTTCGAAGATGCCCTATACACCATCAAAAACTATGGTATCGTCCCCACAGAAGCCATGCCCGGACTTCAATACGGTGAAGAAAAACATGTACACGGTGAACTCGACAACCTTACCGAAGCCTACGTGAAAGCCGTAGTGAAAAACCCGAATAAACACCTGTCTACCGCATGGAAAAAAGGCTATAAAGGCATTGTTGACGCTTACTTAGGCGAAATTCCCGAAAAATTTAATTACAAAGGAAAAGACTATACCCCAAAAACTTTTGCCGCTTCATTAGGCTTCAATCCGGACGATTATGTGTCGCTGACCTCATTCACCCATCACCCTTTCTACACTGAATTCGCTATTGAAGTTCCCGACAATTGGCGCTGGGCTAACTCCTACAACCTTCCGATTGACGAATTCATGCAGATATGTGATAATGCTATCAATAACGGCTACACCATTGCCTGGGGTGCCGACGTAAGTGAAAAAGGCTTTACCCGCAACGGCATTGCCGTAGTCCCCGACGCCAATTTTGCCGAAATGTCCAACTCCGAACAAGCCAAATGGCTCGGACTATCCGAAAAAGAACGCGATGCCCAACTCTATAAATTAGATAAACCCGGAGCAGAAAAAACCATCACCCAAGAAATGCGCCAAGTAGCATACGACAACTATGAAACCACCGATGACCACGGTATGCTGATTTATGGCACTGCAAAAGACCAAAGAGGAACTAAATACTACATGGTGAAAAATTCATGGGGCACAGCCACCAAATATAATGGTATTTGGTATGCTTCCGAAGCATTCGTGAAATATAAAACACTCAATATAGTAGTACACAAAAACGCCCTCCCCGCCTCTATCAAACAAAAATTGAATATTAAATAACAATGACCGTAAACCAACTCATCAGTGACCAAATAACTGAAGCCGTAAAAAATTTATATAACCAGGAAACTCCTGAAGCCGCCCTACAACTACAAGCAACACGCAAAGAGTTTGAAGGTGACATCACCGCCGTAATGTTCCCCTTGCTAAAAATCAGCAAACTATCACCCGAAAAAACAGGTGAAGCCGTAGGTGCTTGGATTAAAGAACATTGTCCGGTCATTGAATCCGTAAATGTAGTAAAAGGTTTTTTGAATATCAAACTATCTCCGGAATTTTGGTTGGAACAACTGAAGAATATTGCCGGCACCGGTAACTACGGCATACTCCCTTCATCAGGGAAAACGGTAATGGTGGAATATTCTTCACCCAACACCAACAAACCTTTGCACTTGGGGCATGTCCGCAATAACCTCTTAGGCTACTCGGTAGCAAAACTGTTGGAGGCTAATGGGCACAAAGTTATTAAAGCCAACCTGGTCAACGATCGCGGCATTCATATTTGTAAATCCATGCTTGCCTGGCAAAAATGGGGCAATAGTGAGACTCCTGAAAGTGCCGGTATGAAAGGCGATCACCTGGTAGGTAAATACTACGTATTATTCGACAAGGAATATAAACGCCAACAAAACGAACTCAAAGAACAAGGCATCAATGAAGATGATGCTGCTAAACAAGCCCCCATCATTATTGAAGCGCAAGAGATGCTACGTAAATGGGAACAAGACGATAAAGAAGTAGTGGATTTATGGCAAACCATGAACGGATGGGTATATAAAGGTTTTGATGAAACATACAAGCAAATGGGTGTCAGTTTTGACAAAATATACTACGAATCCAACACTTATCTATTAGGTAAAAAAATTGTAGAAGAAGGCTTGCAAAAAGGCGTATTCTTCAAAAAAGAAGACGGTTCCGTATGGATTGATCTTACGAGTGATGGCTTGGACCAAAAGCTCTTATTACGCGCTGATGGCACCTCCGTATACATGACCCAAGATCTCGGCACAGCCCAACAACGCTTTACCGAATATACACTCAACGAGTTAATATATGTAGTTGGCAACGAACAGGATTATCACTTCAAGGTATTAAAATTAATTCTGAAAAAACTCGGTTATCCTGAATCGGAGGTTATCTACCATCTTTCTTACGGCATGGTGGAACTTCCTGA
The DNA here is from genome assembly GCA_031556695.1 of Bacteroidales bacterium. Classification (GTDB taxonomy): domain Bacteria; phylum Bacteroidota; class Bacteroidia; order Bacteroidales; family UBA932; genus UBA932. The sequence goes on from JAVBSQ010000115.1 coordinate 8,792, forward strand.
GGGGAAAATGAAATCACGCGAAGGCACCGTAGTAGACGCCGACGACCTGATAGCAGATATGGTAAGTACCGCCCGTGAGACTTCAATGGAATTGGGTAAACTGGAGCATATACCCCTTGATGAGCAAGAACAACTCTTCCACATGCTGGGACTGGGCGCCCTCAAATATTTCATATTGAAAGTTGACCCTAAAAAAACCATGCTCTTCAATCCCCAAGAGTCTATCGACTTCAACGGGAATACCGGACCATTCATACAATACACCCACGCTCGCATTCGTTCCGTATTGCGCAAAGCCGAAGAACAAAGACTAAAAGCAGTCATTACGTCGGCACCACTCAATCCCAAAGAAGTTGAATTAGTAAAATTACTCAACAACTTTCCGGCTATTGTACAAGAAGCCGGCATAGCCCACTCCCCTGCCCTTATTGCCAACTACACCTACGAATTGGTGAAAGAGTTCAATCAATATTACCATGATGTGTCAGTGCTTAAAGAAAATGATGAAGCTACCCGCTCTCAACGTTTGGTGCTGCTGCAACAAATAGCCATTGTAGTTAAAACAGGTATGGGTATTTTGGGCATTGAAGTACCC
>JAVBSQ010000164.1:0-9457 GCA_031556695.1 Bacteroidales bacterium
CCGGATAGGAAAATCCTGGATGGTAACACGCTCGGTAAAACCATGGCTGATTGTATGGGACTCATCTAATCTGTCCGGGTAAATCTTCCGTTCGTCAAGGTAAAGGTCTATGCGCTCTAACCTGTCATTATTCTTATAGTCGATCACTTGAAAATCTTCAAACAACCACTGCGGAAACAAAATACGTAAGACTTCTTCGTTGGCTATCATTGCGTTATCTTTTTTCTCAAAGATAACATTTTTTTACCAACCACCTTTTCCCCCTGATCCGGAAAATGTTATGAGAACTAGATAATAATTCCAATGTTTTTTTAACTTGTGGTTCAAAAGATGAGTTTGAAACAAAAATCAAAAAGGAGACCTTGTTTAGAAAAGCTGTCAATGCGTGTAATCCTATATCACTTCCCGAAACTTTGGCAGATCGTTTCTTAACTTCTATCCAAACTTTAAACCGTATTTCAAAATCCGTTTCATTTCCATAAGGCATAATATTGAAAGCACCTTCACCATCCCGTCCTCCATCATGAGAATAGCTAGTATGTGTAATTTTTACCTGAGAAGCTTCAAATACGTTTTTAAAAATATCAATAACCAATTTTTCAAATTCTTTCCAATGAAGATTATTAACTTCACTGGAAAAAACCTTGTAATCGTCCTGGTTGAGTGAAAGTATTTCTTTCTTTTCATCCATAATAAATAGTTATCAGTTATTTGTGTTACTTGATCGCAAATATAAGTATTTTATTCTCAACTTCTAAATATTCCTATTAATTTCCCTGTTTTCTTGCAATTTTGATTTTAATTTTCTATCTTTGTTGACTTTTAAATTAAAAATTAAAACATTAAAAGCAATATCATTATGGCAAATGCAGCTTATCCCTTTCCGGTTTCAGGCAAAACACGTATGGAACACGACTTGTTAGGCGACCGTGAGGTAGCTGAAGAAGCACTCTTCGGCGTTCAAACCCTTCGTGGCGTTGAAAATTTCTCTATCAGTTACGCTCGTATCTCTAACTTTCCGCATTTTGTTAAAGGCCTGGCCTTAGCTAAAATGGGCGCGGTAATGGCTAACCATGAGCAAGGATTGATTCCTACAGAAATGAAAGATGCTATTATGAAAGCCTGCCAGGAATTGGTGGACGGCAAACACCTCGACCATTTCCCCGTGGATATGGTGCAAGGCGGCGCCGGTACTTCAACCAACATGAATGCCAATGAGGTTATTGCTAACCGCGCACTGGAAATTTTGGGCAAAAAACGTGGCGAGTATGACTTCTGTCACCCGAACAATCATGTGAATATGTCGCAATCAACCAATGATGCTTACCCCACAGGTGTTCACTTCGCCTTGTATTTCACACATCTTGATGTGATCAAAGCCTTGGAAGAACTGGTGGTTTCAATAGATAAGAAAGCAAAGGAATTTGCCGGTGTTATAAAAATGGGACGTACACAGTTGCAAGACGCTGTGCCCATGACCTTGGGACAAAGCTTCGCCGCTTTCGCCACCTCTCTAAAAGCTGAAATAAAAAACTTGAAACATACCGCGGAAGAATTCCTTACGGTAAATATGGGTGCTACCGCTATCGGAACAGGTATCTGCTCTGAACCGGGCTACTCGGAACTCTGCATCAAACACCTGCGCAACATCACCAAACTGGATATTAAATTGGCGGAAGACTTAGTGGAAGCTACGTCCGACACCTCTCCCATGGTGGCTTATTCTGCCGGACTAAAACGACTGGCTATTAAAGTTGGTAAGGTATGCAACGACCTGCGCTTAATGTCGTCAGGACCCCGCACCGGATTGGGCGAAATTAACCTTCCGCCGAAACAACCGGGTTCTTCTATCATGCCGGGCAAGGTAAACCCCGTAATTCCGGAAGTGATGAACCAAATTTGTTTCCGCGTTATCGGTAACGACCTTACTTGCACCATGGCTGCCGACGCTGCCCAACTGGAGCTGAACGTGATGGAACCCGTAATGGTACTGTGCGTATTTGAATCGGCACAATGGATGATCAACGGTTTCAACACCCTGCGTATTGAATGTATAGATGGTATCACGGCTAATGCCGACCACTGTCGCGCAATGGTACAAAACAGCATTGGACTGGTTACCGCGCTGAACCCTTATATTGGCTACCAAAACTCCACCGTCGTGGCTAAAGAAGCACTGGAAACAGCCCGCAGTGTATATGACTTGGTATTAGAGAAAAAATTATTGACCAAGCAACAACTCGACACTATCCTTGATCCTGTAAATATGATTAAGCCGGTGAAATTGAAATTCTAATATCACCCTTTCTAATAAAAAAACCTGCATTTTCGTGCAGGTTTTTTATTGTTTATCCGTTATTGCAATTTGGCATTGCGCATATCGCCTGTTTCTATAAATGCCTTGTGGAAAGCGAACGAATTGTAGAGGTTCACCGGTGTTTGTCCGGCACCACCACTCTTCAAATATTCACGCAAGAGGGGACGATAATCGGGGTGCGCACAGTTTTCAATGATGCACTCGGCACGCTCACGGGGTGATTTGCCACGGAGATCGGCCACACCATATTCCGACACAATAATTTTCACGGAGTGTTCATGATGGTCGGTATGCGACACCATAGGTACAAAGGCGCTAATCTTACCGTCCTTGGCTGTAGATGGTGTTTGGAAGATAGAGATATAAGCACTGCGGGTGAAGTCGCCGGAGCCGCCTATACCATTCATCATCTTACTACCCATTACGTGGGTAGAGTTGATGTTCCCGAAGATATCAGCCTCCAAAGCGGTATTCATGGAGATGATACCTAAACGGCGTACCAACTCGGGGTTATTAGATAATTCCGAAGGACGTAACACCAATTTATCTTTGAAGAATTTCAAGTTGCTATATACTTTTTCCTGACAAGGATTACTGAGGGTTAAAGAGCTGCCGCTGGCAAAGAGGGCGCGACCGCTTTCCAACAAGTCAATCACCGCATCTTGTATCACCTCGGTGTAAACATTGAAGTTGGGAATTTCCTTATTGTTACCCATGGCCGCCAACACCGCATTGGCAATATTACCTACGCCGGATTGTACGGGCAGGAATGTTTTAGGCATACGACCTTCCTTCATCTCTTTCACCAGAAAGTTCGCTACATGCTCTCCAATTTTTGCCGTTACCTCATCAACAGGGGCAAATCCACCACCTTCATTCGGCTGATTGGTTTCTACCACTATAATTTTTGCAGGGTCAACCTTCACGTGATCTTTACCCAAGCGGGTAGCCACGGATTCCAAGGCTATGCTGCAACGGCAGGGAGGATCTTGCAATTCAAACAAGTCATGCATACCACGGATTTCCTTCGGGTGCCATTTATTCAATTCAACGATCACGGTCTTAGCCAAGCGGGTTACTGTGGGCATTATACCAACGCCACAGGTAGGGATAATTTCGCCATCTTCGGTAACATCAGCGGCTTCTACTATAGCTACATCCACCTGTCCGAAAAAACCGTAACGCAGGTCTTGCGCCAGAGCCGAGAGGTGAAGGTCAAAATATTGTATTTCACCTTTGTTGATAGCGTTACGCATATCATTATTGGTTTGGTAGGGCGTGCGGAATTTCACGGCTTGCGCACGCGCCAAAGCACCGTCAATACTGTCGCCGGTAGATGCTCCTGTGAACATTCCTATTTTAAACGGATTCCCTTTAGCATGCTCTGCTTCAGCCAATTTAGCTAACGCTGTAGGCACTACCTTTGGACAACCTGCGTGGGTAAATCCGCTGAAACCTACGTTATCATTATGTTTAATAAGTGCTGCCGCTTCTTCGGCCGTCATTCTTTTAAGCGCCATAACAAAGTACTTTTTAAAAATTTTGCCAAATGTACTTAAAAAGGTGGAAAGGTAAAAGGTGAAGGGTGAAAAGGTTTATAACAAAGAGAAAGTTTCTTGTAAATTCAAAAAAAATACTTACCTTTGCACTCTCTTAAAATCTTAAGGGATTTTTAAGGGTGGTCTTTCTAAATTTTTCGGGGTGTGGCGCAGTTGGCTAGCGCACCTGCTTTGGGAGCAGGGGGTCCTCCGTTCGAGTCGGAGTACCCCGACAAAAGAAAATCAAGCACTTGCATTAATTTGCAAGTGCTTTTTCTTTTAAAAATGCAATGAAAATGCAATCAGGATTGACTTGGGATCAAGGGAGGTCATGTAAAAAAATCGTCGTTTTCTTTACATGACCTTTTTCTCATATAAAAAAAATGCCATTTTCTTTACATGACACCTACCAATCGGCAAGTAGCTCAAAAAGAGGGAGATTTACATAGAAATAACTACGCCAAACTTTTACTTTAGTCAAAAAACCACTATCTGCCAAAGCGTTAAGATACATTGTAGCCGTAGGCCTCGATATGCCCAAGTCCCGTTCCACAAACTCAATTTTAGTATAAGGATGTTTAAACAGGTTATTAAGCAAATCCTGGCTATAAAACTTATGTTCATCACGTATCCGCTGCTTATAGTCTGTCATCAGCAGCTTGATTTTATTGATAATTTCAATCGTGTCAATGGCTGTTTCATAGATGCCGTCCAATAACCACATCACCCAACTTTCCCAGTCGGCATTGGTACGCACAGCCTGTAAATGTTTATAATATTCAGCCTTATGCTCTATAATATACCGGCTTAAATACAATACCGGAATATCCAGCAAGCCCTGCTGTACCAAATACAGGATATTAATAATACGCCCGGTGCGCCCATTCCCATCATAAAAAGGGTGTATGCTTTCAAACTGGTAATGAATAACCGGCATCTTTATCAATGGATCTACAGCATGGAAGTCCACGTCATTAATATATTTTTCCAGGTTGCTCATAAGTGCTGTAACCTCATCATAAGACTGGGGAGGTGTATATACAATATCACCGGCACTATTTTTAAGCACCGTTCCGGGCAACTTCCTAAAGCCGGGTTTATCAGGCTCCAGCACCTGGTGAATTTTCTGTATATTATTAGCCGTAAGCAAGCTGTTTTTTTGAAGTAGCGCATAACCTTGCTTTAAGGCATCGGCATAATTTTGTACTTCTTTAGCTGCAATATTTTTGTATGATTCATCTACCGTTGTACGATATAAGTCATCTTGCGTAGTGATAATATTCTCTATGGCTGAACTGTCTTTCGCTTCCTGCAACCCCAGTGTATTAATCAAAATAGACTCATCCGGAATACTTTTGGATATGCCTTTCAGCTCCGCCAATGCCCGACTGGCTTTAGTCAATGCCCGGTATATAGCCGGAGTTTCCAGCGACACAGGAGGAGGCAATGGTTGTAATTGAAAGTCGTTCATAAGTCTATCCGATTAACAAGAACAAAGGTAAGTATTTTTCTTTAATCTCTTGCGAGGTAATATGTTTCCACAGACTTCTATTTGTAAACCCTGCACCGCTTCACTTTTACACTGCTATATACTATCGCCGATTTTTATTTCTTGTATAAAGCTAAAAAGTAAATATTATGACAAACGCATTTCAAATCTTGGCATTCATTGGTGTTGCCGTTTTAGTTATCTCTGTGGTTGTGATAGAAATTTCTGACCGGAGAGAAAAACACCATCATACAGTAGAACACAAATAAGCAAAATTGTTACCTTTTCTACGATTCTGCGTGATTCGTAGCCCATGAAGCCCTTGTATAAAGATATAAGTTAATATCAACAGCAAGCTCCAGTCAGGCAGTTTATAATAGCTTACCGATGCAAAAATGGTCACTGTTACATATTTTAGTGACTCAAAGAGCAAAATGGAAAATGCAGCAATTCCGGAAGAATATCTTATACGGGCTACATCTTAGTAAAATTGTGTAATTTATAAGACCTAAATACTGCAATGCCAAATAAAGGCTTCCACGCCCAGACCAGCACCCCCTGAAGCTTATCTATATCCATCTTCCGACCAATCTCACAACGAATCTCACTGACAATCTTAAAATTGGTCAAGGGATTCAAGGGACTGATGCGGGCTCCGCAAAATAGTTGATAATGAAGATCTGAATTCAAGCGAGTGATCAAATCCCGGTCTGAAAGTGAAGTGTAAGACTTAAGTAGCATCAAGGCAATCTTGCCTTCGGGGGAAAAGTAGGAACTACGACCCAAACAGGAGGCCGTTAAGTTCAACTCCCGCGCCAAGGACGAGAAAGGAAACAACCGGTACATCGCACCCAACTCGCTGGAATGAAAACTCTGTTGATAATCCCGGTAAATATCAAATTCGGGAAAACTGATGGTGGAGTGTAATTCAGAAATTTTTCGTATATAGTTGCGTAATTCATGCTTTTCGTCCTAACATTTGCAAAAATAGGTATTTATTTGCAAATTTGCACCTTCTATTCTGCTTACAATTAATCTAACTGCTCATAATAGACTAACCGGTGATTGGGCAACAGGTCAGGGTGTAAAATACTGATCAAATCGCGGAGTATAATGTGGGGCAGCACCACGCCCGACTCCCAGAAATCGCTTCCACCCTCGGGTGTGCGGCGAAGAGAGTTGTTAAAAACGCGATGTTGCCTTACGGCCGGAACCTCCCCAAAACGAGGGTCACTATTTTTCAATTCTCTTAGATTACGCATAGCATTGGGGTGTAACCAAAAATCAGCGTCCATGGCATACAGGTAAGCCTGCTCCAAACTTACGGGGGAGCTGTCCCTGCTCTCCGGCTTAGCACCTAGCACCTTCCCTCCCGCATCATAAATCAAACGGGAAATATAGTTATTCTCGCCGGAGATATACCAAGCGCTACGCCAAGGGGCATTCAGCATCACTTTAGGTCGCACGCTCAACGTGTCGGTAAGGGCCTTGGCTGCATGGTAATCATCAGCCACGGCATCAAAAAATGCCAAAGCCTCCGCTTCTTTGTTATAAAAAGCTGCAATAGCCATGATATATTCCGCCTTGCCTAAAGGGGAATCTTCCAAATAATCGCCCAAGAAGACTACACGTATACCAAGACTGTTCAACTTATCGGCCACGCGGCTCATCTCTCCGGAAACACCGTAAGCAAAAACCACGTCGGGTCTCAACATGGCCACGGTTTCATAGGACATACCCATCTCGTAACCTACATCTTTCACCGCTCCGGCAGCAATCGCAGCTCGTACGGTGGGATTATACACGTAGCCGGTGCCGGACACTCCCACTACGGTAGACGTTTCACCTAAGGCTTCAATGTACGCCAGGTGGGTGGTGGATAAACAGACCACGCGCTCCAGGGGAATAGGAATATTCATTAATGAGGCGGACAGGGCGGCCGTATCTTCACGCGGCACAAGACGATAGTCAAAACGCACGTCCACCGCACCCTGCCAAGGATTGCAAACATGTAGAATTTTATGTTCTCCGTCGCGCTCTAGATTAAAAGCCGTAGCATGGCGCGGAGCATACAACTCCTCCACTTCGGCGGGTGGAGCAGGGGGATTTGTACAACAGGAAAAGGTAAAAAAGTACAAGGTAAAAAGGTACAAGGTGAAGGATATGTTCCTTTCCACCTTCCCACCTTTCCACCTTTTCACCACGCGCTTTGCGCACAAAGCGCGTTTAGAGCCTCTCATGGGATTTGAACCCACGACCTGCTCGTTACGAATGAGCTGCTCTACCGCTGAGCTAAAGAGGCCTTGGTCTTGATAAGACAAAACAGAAAGATTACATATTCATACCACCACATACGGTAAGCACTTGTCCGCTCACGTATGCAGAAAGGTCTGACGACAGGAAGAGGACTACATTAGCCACATCTTCGGGTGTACCGCCACGGCGTAAAGGAATCTGTTCCATCCATTTTTCACGAACATCTTCGGGAAGCTGTCCGGTCATTTCAGTTATAATAAAGCCCGGAGCAACAGCGTTGGCGCGGATACCGCGTGAACCCAACTCTTTAGCTACCGATTTAGCCAAACCTATCATACCGGCTTTAGAAGCTGAATAATTAGCTTGGGCTGCATTACCCGACACACCCACCACAGAACTCATATTTACGATGCTGCCTGATTTTTGACGCATCATGGTAGGAATAACAGCATGGGTAAAGTTAAATGCTGATTTCAGGTTGATATTGATTACCATATCCCATTGTGCTTCGCTCATACGCATCAGTAAACCATCGCGGGTAATACCGGCATTGTTAACCAGCACATCAATACGGCCAAAATCTTTTGCAATTTGATCTACCACGGCATGGGTATCTTCATATAAAGAAGCGTTAGAGGCATAACCTTTAGCTTTTACACCCAAGGCGGTTATTTCGGCTTCTGTTTTTTTAGCATTATCATCATATGCCAGGTCAGTGAATGCGATGTTGCAACCTTCCTGTGCGAGGCGCAGGGCTACTGCCTTACCAATACCACGGGCTGCACCCGTTACAATAGCTACTTTTCCTTCTAATAATTTCATTATTTTTTAGGTTTAAATGAAGTGCAAAGATACGATATTTTTGCTAATTATCGGCAATAATTTTTCAATGCTTCAGTTGCTCGCGTATCTCCCAAACTCAGTGCTTTTTGCAGGCCGGCACAGGCCTCCGGCCCACGCTGTAAGTTTAAAAGCGCAAAAGCCCTCATGTAATGATAATCAGCGTTGTTCGGATCCATCTTCAGCAAGGCATCAAAATCGGCCAAAGCATCGGTAAAACGGTTAAACTGCATGTCCAAACGTCCTTTAATATCGTAAGCCTGATATAATTGCTGTTGATTCCCGGCTGTTTGCACAGCCGCAGGCGCATACATTAAAGCGGAATCGGGGTGGTTCAAAATCATATAATTGCGTACCAAACGGAAATAGGCTCCGGGGAAGGTGTTTTTAGAGACCAGGGTCTTTTTTGTCCAGTAAAGCGCCATAGGATAATTTTGTATTATTTCATAATGCTCAGCCAGCTTGTCAATCCCCTCAACAAACCGAGGCTGCTTCTTGATCACATCTTCAAATAGTGTAACCGTACTTTTCCATACCTTGGTGCGTTCATAAGAAATGAAGGAAAAGGCCGTGGCGAAGGCCAGGATAACTACAAAATAAGTGACGAGTGACGAGTGATGGGTGACAAACGCCTTGTCACCTTGTACCTTTTTACCTTGTACCTTTTCACCTTTCTCCGTAAGGTAAACATACAAATGGGCAAGGATGAAGAGGAAGGCGAACATGGGAACGTAAATATAACGGTCATGTGCCGACACTGCCACTATGGGAATAATCTGCAGCACGGAGAATATAGTGGTACAATAGAACAAACCCGCAAAAATCAAATGCCGGCGCACGGCTTTAGCCTTCCAAATAATGAAAAGCACAGCAAGCAAAATGAGCGGCGACGACCATACCAATAAAGGCAAGGGCATATTGTTATAAAAATAGTACGACACATGCGGATAAATAAAGCTCAGCGGCAAGGGCCATACAAATTTGATAATATAAAAAGCCAATGGGAAAGTCACAAAC
>JAVBSQ010000137.1:0-8274 GCA_031556695.1 Bacteroidales bacterium
GTTCAACGCAATATCCAGCTTATTGGATTCCGGCCACACCACCTCGCGCTGATCATCATTATAAAATCCGGGAGGTGTTATGGCCAAAGGTATTTCGTATTCATAATAGTTATAGCGGAAATCGGTTCCTATGCGGATAAACATGGAGACTTCATTATCCCTGATGGGATACCCTGTTATTGCCTCGGCATGCACGTCCATTTTCACACGTTCATACTGGCGGAAGTCGAAGGTTGTATTTTTATAAGCAGCTCGGGCATCTCCATCGGCCAATTCAACCACCTTCAGTTGCATGGATTGTTCATTCAACTGCCGCACCTGGTACTGTCCGGGGTCAATTTGCCGTGACGTACCCGGAGGCAGCACATAGTTCACAGGAGTACGATAAGCATTCTCTTCTATATTTACAGACGTGATATCAAATCCTGCATTCGTCAATTCCGGTTGTGCCGTTCCTTCCTGTCCCTGTAGTAATGATTGTGTATAGCGACGCCAGTCGCCACGTACCAATTTCAAGACTGCAAAACGCATAATCGTCGTATCATTAAATCCGCGCACAAACATACGTATGAAGCGTACTGATTTAAGATCCTGTATAGCGCCTATGGCCTTCCCATCACTTATCGGCACTTTGAATTGATACCAGGTAACGGTAGAGGGGCCGTTATGTTTGAAATCAACTGATACAGTACGGCTATCGGTAATATAATTTTCGCCCACCTTCAGTCCGCCGGGGGTCATATCCAGTTCATACTGATAGTAATTTTCCGACTCATTCATCGTGTAGTCACGATTTATATCTTCCATGTCGGGCAAGGTCGTTCCCATGGTATTTTGATCACCACTGGGTGTAGAGTTTCCTTCGGCATTGTTATATACCTTGTAGCGGTCAATAATCTGCGCCTGTTCCTGGTCATAAGAACCGTCGAGATAATATTTATAGTTATCACCGGCAGGGTCATTATTTATTGTTTGTCGAGCTGCGGGGTCGGAAACAATATTGAAAAGCCGGGTCAAATAACTATTAAACTTTGTACGTTCATGTGTGTCGTCCAACCCATCATATCCCACGTCCTGATAGGCACGTGCAGCATAATCGTTGTCAAAAGTTTGTGTTAAAGACTGTACTTTTGGTACACGGCCCCAAATAGTATTTTCATAGCGGGCGGTATCTTCAAAGGGCGGCAAACCGTTTTCAAAAGATTTTAAACCATCTTTCAAGATATCTTCGGAGAGGTTACCCAAATTGATATAGAGCTTTCCTCCTTTGGAATTAGGCTTATAAACAAAGGGGTCCATCAGCCAAAATTCCACATAGTCATAGTTGGCCGTTTCAAAGTCCGTCACCGGCAATGAGCGCATCACACCGCCCCAACGTTGCTCCGGCCTGTCCAGCTTACCATTACTCAACACACGTGTACTATCATAGTTGTATGGCCCTTTTTCATCGGGGTAGTAAGCCATATTGAATACCGGAATATTAGTAGAGGTGCCTATAACTTCTTCCTGTTCAGGGAAAATTTCACGAATAGGAATCTCCCGCACAAAATGGTTCTCCTGGTATTTTGCCGGATTATTTCTAATATATGAAGGAGTGTAAGCTGTATTGCGTAAGAATTCGGGATAGATGGTGTACCAGGACAGCCGGGCACGATTGAAGCCATAACGGAGCGATGTTTCTTTCGCTTCGGGGAAAAGGATATCTTGTCCTTGCGGTGTACCGGCTATAGACCATGAGGTGACACTACGCAGGTCAAGTGATGTTTCGCTGCTTTCAAAGTCATCAATAAACACCGTACCGCCTGAAGCGCCAATAGCCGCAGAGTGCCCGGGAAGAAACTGTGCAAATTCCGCATCAAAAGCAATGCTTGATTTTTCTTTGGTGTTTAAAAATGGGATATAATTCAAGCCCTTGGTGATAAATGGTGCGTCCATTTTATACGCAGTATTCACCCCCCAAATGGTATTAGAGATAGCTTCATTCCCAAAGTTCACCTTTTGTGTAAGTGGGCGTTCACTAAGGTTTAGTATGGTTGCTCCAATATAGAAGTTTTCATTAAAGCGATATTTCAAGTTGGTACCCATCAATGTTTTTGTTTGGAGATTGAATAGCTGCCTGTTCTCCAAAGACACACGTATAGGGGTTCCCGACTCCAGGTAAGCCCTGTTTAATATACGCACGGTACCAAGCATATAGTTTACCTCATAGTCCACATTTTCCTGCAGTTTAATACCCCCGGCCGTAACTACTACTGAGCCTTGTGGAATATTCGTAGCATTCAATCGTATTTCACCTCCGCCTTCGGAAAGATAACTGCCTATCAGCTTAAAGCGGTTTTTCTCTGCCAGGGCACGTGCTTTTACAAGAGTGGAGTCATATAGTTCTTTATAAACATACTTGTCGGAAACAGTTTTATCGTTGAATTGCTTTTCAAGATAACGGCCGAAGGGCTCCAGTTCAGGAAATATAATTTTCCCTTTAGATGCGAGTATCGTAACGCCTTCCACAAAGTCGAAAATACCATCGGGGTAAGCATCATTCTGACTATTAAGATTGTCCAAATTAAGCACCCGCAGCAATGGTTTGTTCGCAATTTTTCCATCTGCAATATAGGGTAGGGCTGTTCCGGCCTGACTATTCTCATAGTATACATCCATCACAAAGTCTTTCGGACTGATGCTGTATGCATCAAGTGAATAAATGTTTTTCATCATCAGTTTCCAGGTAGGCAGCTTGGGGGTAAGGGTTGTTCCTTTAAGTAATTTTAGCACCAAAGTGTTGGGAGCCGTGATACCGTCAGTGGATATTTCACCAATTTGATAAGTTACACCCGCTGCTTCATACTCATAAGCTACAGCCAACACCTCGTCATTATTAAGTGCTTGGTTCAAGGATATGAATCCGAGCTGAGTGTTTACCGTATATTCATTAGTATTTAGTTTGCGGGCATTCTCCAATTTCTCAAAGTCTTCGCCATTTCTTAAGTTCCAAGGTAAACCGGTAAGGTAGCTCGTAATATTGGAGAGTGTGCGCAGCTCGGAAGTATTTACTTTTTGCAGAAGGTCATTACTCAGCGAGTCCGGATAACCAACATGTACTTTTTTGAAAGAGGAGTTATAAATAAGATCAGCTTCACCAAGATCCATAAAGGCTACAATATTTCGCGAATCGTCAAATTTAGCACTTTTATTAGTAATCCAAACTTCAACACGTTTAATATTAATCCCCGAAAGGATCAGCGGCAGGCGACTCAGATTATGATCGTAATTGTCGCGAAAATATTGATTCAGGAAGAAATGCCGGTTAGCATCATACTTATCCCCTGCAATTTCAAACACATTCGATTGTCCGCTGCCTTGTATTTCTATAGCTTTTGTTTCAGCGTCCTGGCGGGAGAATATGGCGGTAAGGTCCAGTTTACCGAAACGCAGTCCGGCCTTAACTCCAAAGAGGCTTTGATTTCCGGTGATAAGCGTACCGTCCAAGGGCATGTTTACGTTACCGGCCTCTATTTTTTGGAGAATATCATCTTCATTCCCCACATATTCAATTTTAAAATTAGATTCAAAATCGAAGGTTGCTTCCGTATTGTAGTTCCAATTCAGTTTAATGCGGTCACCTATAGAGGCGTCAACATTAAAAAGCATTTTAATTTTGAAGTCGAAGCTTGTATTCCCGCGATAACGCTCAGGAATTACCGGATTATCGGTAAAATTATGATTGATCCCGAAACTGAGATCCACGCTACCTTGAGGGTTAACCGAAATTTCATTTGTGCCGAACACCTTTTTGAAGGCGTCGCTATTTACCGTAAAAGAAGTAGGGATAAGATTACCATTCTGATTTTGAGTTAATCCGCCACCCGATTGTCCGCCACCCCGTTGCTTGTCCCACCCTTGCCGCAAAGAATTCAGGAATTGTTCACGCCTATACTCTTCCGGTGAAGCCACCTTGTAAGGCATTGTTTTACGCGTATCATAGCTGTAATAATACAAATAATCGCCGGTTTCCGGATCGTAGTCAACGATAGGCGCTGCCGCCGCCGTTCCTGCAAAAGGGTTCGTTGACGACTCCTGTGCCACCGCCGCAAGGGGAAGAAGGCAGACTAAACCGGTTATGATATGTAAAATATAATAGCGCACTATAGATGCTTAAGAGCTGCTTTTATAAGTTCTTCAATAGTGTATTTGGGATTTTCACGTAACAGGGTGGAGAGGGCTTTTTCAGCCGGAGCTTTAGCAAAACCAAGCATGATAAGGGCTGAAAGTGCTTCATCGCGAACCTCCAGGGTGGTGCCGGGTGCCACGGTACCCGACAAACCTGCCGTTTTGGCTACCTTGTCTTTTAGCTCTACGACCATACGCTGTGCCGTTTTCAAGCCTATCCCTTTCACACCCTGCAAGCGGCGAACATCGTCTTGCATAATAGCACTGCGTACCTCTGAGGAGGAAAGAGAAGAAAGGATCATGCGGGCCGTGTTTGGCCCTATGCCCGATACGCCAATGAGCAGGCGGAATATCTCGCGTTCTTCTTTGTCGTAAAAGCCAAAGAGGAGTTCGGCATCTTCCCGCACAATGTGGTGTGTCCACAACTGTAGTTCACGCAGGCTGCCAATAGCGCCATACGTTTGGAGCGATATATTAACGGAATAGCCAACACCCGCCGCTTCAATTACGACATAGGTGGGAGTCAATTCCGCTACAATTCCCTTGATGTATTCATACATAGTCTAAAACATTAAGCCTAACTTACAAAGATATCTATTTTTCTTGGATTTCGAAAAAAAATAGTAAATTTGTGGTATGTTTGAAATTAACAAGATACGACAAGACTTTCCGGCACTTGAGCAGAAGGTATACGGTAAACCATTGGTTTACCTGGATAACGCAGCCACAACCCAAAAACCAAAAGTTGTAATAAACGCTGTAAATGAGATGAATAGCAAGACAAATGGGAATATCCATCGTGCTTTTCATTATTTAGGAAACGAGTGCACTGAACGTTATGAGGCTGCCCGTGAAACAGTAAAAGTCTTTTTGAATGCGGCAAAAAAAGAAGAGGTTATATTCACATCAGGTACAACAGACAGTATTAACTTATTGGCTTATTCGTTCGGGGAGCGTTATGTGCAAGCCGGCGACGAAATTGTAGTAAGCGAGGCAGAACATCACTCCAATATTGTGCCATGGCAATTGTTATGCGAACGGAAAGGCGCTTCCTTAAAAGTATTGCCGGTGCATGATGATGGCCGGTTAGCAATAGAAAAATTACCGGAATATTTATCTTCAAAAAAAGTGCGTTTACTGTGTGTGGCACAAGCTTCCAACGTGTTGGGCATAGTTAATCCGGTTAAAGAAATTGTGCGGGTAGCACACAGCTATGGAGTGCCGGTGATGATAGACGGGGCTCAGGGTGCAGCTCACGGAGGCATTGATGTGCAAGACGTGGATTGCGATTTTTATGCCTTCTCCGGGCACAAATTATATGGCCCCACAGGCACCGGGGTGCTCTACGGAAAAGAGAATTTACTTGCCGACATGCCGCCTTACCGTGGTGGTGGAGAAATGATTGAAACGGTATCGTTTCAAGGCTCTACTTATGCAGAATTACCATTGAAATTTGAAGCCGGAACACCCAATTACATTGGTATACATGGATTAAAAGCAGCTATTGATTACTTAGATGAAATCGGTTGGGAGAACATACATGAACAAGAACAAAGTCTTGTAAAACATGCTATAAAAAGCCTCCAAGAAATTGAAGGTATAAATATTTACGGCACTGCAGAGGAAAAAACCAGTTTGGTATCTTTCGGAATAAAAAATATTCACCCCTCTGATGTGGCGTTACTACTGGATAAAATGGGTGTTGCCATTCGCTCGGGGCATCTATGCGCACAGCCTTTAATGCAACGGTTTGGACAAGTGGGCATGATGCGTTTTTCATTTTCGTTTTATAATACAAAGGAAGAAATAGATACCGCGATCAAAGCCTTGATAAGGGCTAAACAAATGTTAGGATAATGAGTATAGCTGAAATAGAAAAGGAAATTGTAGTCGAATTTTCTCTGTTCTCCGAATGGATGGACAAGTATGAGTATCTTATAGAGTTAGGTAAATCACTACCTCCATTTGATCCAAAAAATAAAACAGAACAGCAACTGATTAACGGTTGCCAATCGCGCGTGTGGCTGGCGGCATCCTATGAAAACGGAGTGGTGAACTTCACAGCCGACAGTGATGCTATCATCACGAAAGGTATTGTTTCATTGCTGGTGCGGGTACTTTCGGGGCAAACACCACAAGCTATCATTGATGCTCCATTGGATTTTATCAATCAAATAGGGTTGAAGGAGAATCTCTCTCCCACTCGTGCCAATGGATTGCTGGCAATTATAAAGCAGATGAAGCTGTATGCATTGGTGTTCGCTCAACAACAAGACGAGAGATAAGAGACTAAGAGACAATTTCATGAATTACGTGTATATATTGTTGGGGAGTAATATGGGGAATAAGGCCCTGTTGCTGCAGGAGGCGCGGGCATTGCTCAACGTGCGTTGTGGAAAAATTATGCGCGAATCATCGTTATATGAAAGTGAGCCCTGGGGCTTTGAAACAGAAGAATGGTTTGTCAATCAAGTGGTAGAGGTACACACAGCATTATCACCGGAACAATTACTGAAGATGACACAGGGGATTGAGCGAGCACTGGGAAGGGTGAAAGGTGAAAAGGTGCAGGGTGAAAGGTATGAGTCGAGGCCGATAGATATAGATATTTTGTTTTACGATGAGGTGGTTTTAAATACGCCGAACCTCACTATACCACACCCCTTATTGCAGGAGCGGAGATTTACCTTACTGCCGTTGGCAGAAATTGCCGGTGGATATGTACACCCCATTCTTAAAAAAAATATCGCCGCACTGTTGGAACAATGCGGCGATAATGGGGTTGTGAAAGCATATAAGCGGTAGGCGCAAGGCCTACCGATACGGCTACAAGGTCATTTGCGGAGCAAATCCGGAAGATTTAGCATTAAATTTATCAATCCCGCTATTCAAAAATTGTAAAAATTCATTTACGGAACATTCTCCTATGGGCGTAGTTAAGGCCTTTTCATCAAAACCAATCAATACATAATAAGGCTGTGCAGCCACATTAAAGTGGGTCATTTGGTAGTCGCGCATCTTACGGCCTAAGGTTTTTTTCACCTTACCATCAATGGTAGAAGTTACCCATTCATTTTCCGGCAACTCAGTGTTGTCATCAACATAGATAGTTACGATCACTACTTTGTTGCGTAACACCTCCAATACTTGCTCGTCACTCCATACCGTAGCTTCCATCTTTTTACATACACTGCAATTGTTGAATTTGAAGGCTAAAAGAACAGGCTTATTTTGTTGTTTAGCGCATTCAATAGCTTGCGGAATATCATGATAAGCCGGTAATCCGTATGACAATTGGTGGTTAGGATTGCTATATTTAGCTTCACCACATAAGCCCATGTTATAAGCCGTAGTATTGTCACCGGCGGCAGACTGAGCAGCAAATACAGATGGGCCTTTGGGGTCGGGAACAATGCCGGACAAAGCGGGCAGCGGAGCGCCGAATAAGCCGGGCAATAAGTAACAAGCAAAGGTGAACGATGCAATGGCAAACAGTAAGCGGGTAACACTCACGTGCTGCACTTCGCTATCGTGTGAAAGGCGTAATTTTCCAAGGAAGTAAAGTCCCAAGAGGATAGCCGAAACAATCCATATACCAATGAATACTTCGCGGGAGAATATTTCTATGCCAAAATATTGTCCGAAGAGCGAAATATATTTTAAACTGAAAGCCAATAGCAGGAAGGCGAATACCACTTTCACCATATTCAACCAACCGCCTGACTTGGGCATTTTTTTCATTAAAGAAGGAGAGAAGGCAAAAAGCATGAAGGGGAAGGCCATAGCAAAACCAAAGCCACACATGCCTAAAATCGGTTTTATACTTAGGCCGCTACTCATCGACTCAACCAAGATAGAACCCACAAAGGGGCCGGTGCAGGAGAAAGATACAATTACCAAAGCAATGGCCACAAAGAATGAGCCAAAATACCCGCTACTGTCGGCTTTTTGGTCAGCCTTATTGGCTAAACCGGAGGGCAATGTGATTTCAAATGCGCCAAAGAAAGAAAGGGCAAAAGTAAGGAACATGGCCGCAAAAATCAAGTTGGGAATCCAATGGGTGTTCATGGCATCTGCCGCATCAGCACTCTTGAAGATCGCAGCAAG
>JAVBSQ010000056.1:0-9950 GCA_031556695.1 Bacteroidales bacterium
GGCATCACCTTGCGTAACGTGGAAATGGAGTTATGGATTGACGGCACAGCTGTAGAAAAAGAATTTGGGGAGATGACCTTTAATGAAACCGGCGTGGAAGGCCCTATAGTGCTACGCTTGAGTCGCCGGGCCATAAAGGCCGTGGAGTCCGAGCAATGTAAAAAAATAATGCTTCAACTCAACATGAAGCCTGCACTCACGCCCAACCAACTGCGCCAACGCCTTTATGAAGATTTGAAAAATATGCGTGAATACAGCATAGACTGGCTGCTGCGTAAATACATGCCTGGCGACCTCATTCCCGGTTTTGCCGCTATGACCAAAATCATACCTAACCGCAAAACCACCGAGATGCGCCAAACAGCCATTGACGTAACATTAAACGGAATGCAACGATGGAAAATGCCTGTAACAGGCTACCAGGGTTATGAAAGGGCTGTAATCACCGCCGGAGGCGTATCAATAGAAGATATTGACAGTAAAACCATGCGCTCACGCCATATCAATAATCTTTCCTTTGCGGGGGAGCTGCTCGACCTTGATGCCGACACCGGAGGCTACAACCTCCAGATAGCCTTCTCTACCGGCTACCTCGCCGGCAAAATGGCGCTGGCTAAAGAGTAAATAAATAAGGGTGATTTTTCAATCACCCTCCTTATCTTACTTGTAAAAGCCGGTCATTTTTGCGTAATGCTCCAATAATTCGTCAGCCTTTTCTGATAATTCCTTATTGTAATTCTTCGTAACGGATACCATTTGTTGCAGGTAAGCAAGGTTCAATTCCAAGTCCTCACCACCATCACGCAGCTTGGCAAAGAAAAGCACATTCTGCTCCGTAGCATCAATAAATTCTTGCGACAGAGCATCAGCCTTCTCCAACTCTCCAACTTTATAATACAGTTGTATGATATTCATAAATGCGATATCATTATTAACCGCTGAAATATTACACGGAAAATTATAGGTAGGTATGCGCACCATAGCGCTATCCAACACCTCTATCGCCTTCTCTGTCTTACCTTCCTGTATCAAAGCTTCCGCCAAACGGGCGTGCATACTGCGAAGATTCAAAATTTGTGTAATAGTCAAAGAATTATTGTAATCCACAAAAATACCGGGTTTATTCATATTACCCCAACGGTACACATGCATCATCTTTTCGTACAAATCATCAGTGTCCACCATACCTCCCGGCGCCTTATTATTAGAGAGTTGCAGGGGAAGTAATTTGTAGGTAAAACCTTCATATTGAAAATAATTTTTCAAGTCGAGACGTATGTCTGCACCCATGGATACAAAGTTAACCGGACGTTCCCAGTTATTATTCCGCAACAAATCCAGGATCATCATATCAGGCTTACGCACATCATTTTTAGAAATGCCCACTACCATCGTATCAAGAATATCATTCGCATATTTTTGAGGCACTATACCCTTATCCAGCAATACGTCTTTATTCACCGGCACGGCTATGCTCTTGGTAGGAATGTAGGATACCAAATCACCGCCCTGCGTGCGTGCACGGTAGCGTGGATTGGTCAAAAAGTCCATTACCAGACTGAGCGGTTGCGGGCCTTTCAATTGGTCTTTCACCGTGATAAAATCATTCACACCCGTCAGGTAATTCTCACGATCTAGAGAGAATGGCACAGGCGGTGAATCATACATACGGCATTTCATCTGGTCAATATACCAATCAGCCGTAACCAAGCTAAGGTTCACTATACGCACATCAGTACGCACGCCTTCCACCTCCTGAATGTACCACAGGGGGAAAGTATCATTATCACCACCGGTGAACAATATGGCTTCCTTGTCACACGACTGCAGGTAATTGTACGCCATATCCCGCGCCGAATAACGGTGACTGCGATCATGGTCGTCCCAGTTCTCTGCTGCCATCTGCAAGGGTACAGCTAAACATACCACGCCGGCTATACCTGCTGCCACAGGGGCCGGAACCTTCTTCCGTATAAAATCATAAACGGCATAGGCACCTAAACCTATCCATATAGCAAAGGCATAGAAAGATCCCGCGTAGGCATAATCACGCTCGCGCGGTTGCAGTGGCGATTGGTTAAGGTAAACAATGATGGCTAAACCCGTGAGAATAAAGAGCATCATCACCACCGTGAAGTTTCGCTTATCTTTTTGGAACTGATAAAGCAATCCTATAAGCCCTAAAAGAAACGGCAACATATAATAGTGATTGTTCGCTTTATTATTCGCCAAATAAGGTGGTTTTTCATCAGCTGCCGCACCAAGGCGTGCTTTATCTATGAAAGAAATACCACTTTCCCAGTTCCCGTAGAACGTACCGCCGTCGCCTTGAATATCATTCTGCCGGCCGGCAAAGTTCCACATAAAATAACGGAAATACATCCAGTTAATCTGATAGCTGAAGAAAAAATTCAGGTTCTCACCAAAGCTCGGAATCACCTCATCTGTGTAGGGACTTCGTTGTGCATTGCGGCGATGCTGATTTACATATTGTTCATATATTTTCTTATGTGAAGCATCATGACTGTGCATACGCGGAAAAAACATCGTATAACGTGTGTCATACTTATAGCTGGGCATACCTTTTATCTTACGATATTTCCCGTTCTCTTTGATATAAGTGTAATGATCCACATAGTCTATGGGCGGCGTGGCAAACGTTTGTCCGCTTAATAAAGGTGCAGAGCCGTACTGTTCACGGTTAAGATAATAAAGCAGGGAGAAAGGATTATCGGGTTGATTCTCATTTGTAGGCGTATTGGCCTGTGAACGTATCACCACCACCGCGAAAGTAGAATAACCTATCATCGCCACAATAAACATCAAAAAAGCGCTATTCAATGCCACCTTACCCTTACGGTGGGCATATACCATACCGTAAGCAGCCAAGCCCATCAAGCCCAGGAAGGAAAAGACAGCTCCGCTGTTGAAAGGCAAGCCTAAACTATTTACAAAAAACAAATCGACATAAGCCGCTATTTTCGGCACAGTAGGTATGAAGCCCAACATCAGTAGCACCAGTCCGCCTGATATCAATAACGCCAAAATAACGCCCTTGGGACTGACTGTATATTTTTTGAAATAATAAATAAATACAATAGCAGGAATTGCCAACAAGTTCAAGAGGTGAACACCTATGGACAAGCCCATCAAATAAGCAATCAGTATCAACCAACGGCCGGCATACGATTGCTCCGACTCTTCTTCCCATTTCAAAATAGCCCAAAATACCACAGCGGTGAACAGTGACGACATGGCGTACACCTCTGCCTCTACTGCCGAAAACCAAAATGTATCTGAGAACGCGTATGCTAAAGCGCCTACGGCACCTGCTCCGATAATAGCAATAGTATTGGCAATTGTCAATACTTCATCATTGCGCTCCATTAGGCGGCGGGCAATGTGCGTGATACTCCAAAACAGCAGCAAAATGGTGAGGCTACTGGAAAATGCACTAACAGCATTGATCATGGGCGCCACATATTCAGGCGACACAAACATGCTAAAAACACGCCCTATTAGCTGAAAAACAGGGTTTCCCGGAGGGTGTCCCACTTCCAGCTTATAAGAAGAGGCTATAAATTCACCACAGTCCCAAAAGCTCGCTGTAGGCTCAATCGTTAAAAGATACACCACTGACGCTATGGCAAAAATAATCCACCCGGCAATGCTGTTAATTCGCTTGAATTTATTCATCATAATCAAAACTTGTTGATAGGATATAAAAGAACAAAGATACACATTTAAAGAATTCTACCTACCTTTGTACAAATTTTTTTTATGGGACTTGTTTTTTCAACCAATAAAGATATCGCTGTGGGAACGGAAAATCTTCCACGCCTACAGCAAACCCCATCGCCGGACAAGCAGAACCTTATCGTATCCATTGACCGCAGTCACCGTGCCGGCAAACAAGTTACGCTGGTGAAAGGTTTTGTGGGCAGCGAAGCTGACCTGGAAACCTTAGGCAAAATGCTCAAAAGCAAATGTGGCGTGGGTGGCTCAGCTAAAAACGGAGAAATTTTACTACAAGGTGATTTTCGCGACAAACTGGTTACCATACTCACTACCGCAGGATACAAAGCTAAACGGGGAAACTAAGAATGAGCCAACAGCTTAATATATATAGCCCTGAATCACAACTGCACAGCAGTAACATTGATGCTATAGTCCAGCTGCCTCAACATGCAGAAAGTTGGATTATCCTTTCCTTATTGTTCCTGTTTTTTCTTTCATTTAGATATATACGCCATTTTATGCAAATAGCTCTGCCTGAAATGATACACTTTCATATTGCCCAAAAACATTTTGAAGAAAGCTCCGTTCTTATAGCTTATATCCGCCAGTTCTTATTTTTACTCAGCATGGCCTTGGCTTCCTTTTTTTTCTTCGTTATTATTAAATATGAAACCACAGTGATCAATAACGAATGGGATGAAATACGCACCTACCTGATCATCTTAGCTATATTACTCGCCCTTTATTTCCTAAAAAGCCTGGTGCTCTACTTTGTTGCTTTTTTATCAAATACTAAAAATACCATGCGCATGATTAGGTATTATGCACAAATCTATATCATCATTGGCGGCCTAATCCTATTACCCTCCATTGTACTTTATTTTAACTTTGAAAATCCTCTCTACAACATTCTACTTATAAGCGAATTAAGCATCTGTGCTTTCTTGTTTTTGCTCTATTTCTTCCGCACTTTGCAAATTTTTATTGCTTCAGGTCTTTCTATTTTCCTTTGGTTGTTGTATCTTTGCACCCTCGAAATTGTCCCCTATTTGATTATTTATAAGTTTTTCACCACGAATTAAGTACATGGTTATCAAGCAAATATTAATCGCGCAACCCGCTCCTACAGGTACCTCTCCCTACGCCGAATTGGCTCAAAAACACAAACTGAAAGTTGATTTTCAACCCTTCGTTCATGTTGAAGGCTTGTCTAGCAAGGAATTTAGATCCCAACGCATAGATATACTCACACATACCGCCGTGGTTTTCGTTTCACGCACCGGTGTGGACCACTATTTCCGTCTTTGTGAAGAAATGCGCCTTACCGTTCCCGAAACCATGAAATATTTTTGCATGACCGAGGCTATAGCCCTCTACCTTCAAAAATATATTGTTTACCGTAAGCGTAAAATTTTTTATGGCAATGGTACCATTGAGTCTGTTATTGAAACCATAGGGCCAAAACACAAGGCAGAGAACTTTTTACTAGCCTTGGCCAACAACAGCAAACCTGAAATTGCCAAAGCGTTTGATAAGGCCAAGCTAAAAAATACCAATGCTGTTTTATACAATACAGTAAACACCGACCTTACCAAACTGGACATTTCAAAATATGACATGTTGGTATTATACAGCGCAGCCGACGTAAAATCACTAGTTGAAAATTTTCCGAAATTTAAACAAGACGATATGCAGCTGGCTACCTTCGGCCCTGCTACTTTGAAAGCACTAAAGGCAGCAAAGCTGAAACCCTCCGTTCAGGCGCCTACCCCCGAAGCACCTTCCCTGAGTAAGGCCTTGGAACTTTTCCTGGCTGACAATAAAAAATAATGAACCTTTTTCCTAAAAGCGAACGCCTTTGTTCCCGTAAACAAATAGAAGCCCTGTTCACCTCCGGCCAAAGCTTTTTTATCTACCCCTTCAAAGTTTACTATGAGGTACAAGGTACAAGGTACAAGGTACAAGGTATAGAAAATGGAGAGAACCTTGTACCTTTCACCTTTCACCCTTCACCCTTCACCCTTTTGATCTCCGTCCCCAAACGCCGCATCAAGAAAGCCGTGCAACGAAATTTGATGAAGCGCCGCACACGCGAGGCATGGCGCACACACAAACCTGCAGTGCATGGTGCTGAGATTATCCTTCAATACGTAGCCAACGAACCTCTATCCTACAAAAAAATAGAAGAATCCGTAGTTCAAATTGCACAACAATTGGAACAGACAATTTGCGCAATCAAAAAATAATACCTACCTTCGTTATTCTATATTTTCATTCTTATGCACATAGCAGTAGCAGGTAACATTGGTAGCGGAAAGACAACGCTCACCGGACTTTTAGCGCGACATTACGGTTGGGAAGCCCAATTTGAGCAGGTAGATGATAACCCTTACCTCAACGATTTTTATGAAGATATGGAACGCTGGTCGTTCAATCTGCAAGTCTTTTTCTTGAACAGGCGCCTCAACGGTATTGTGGCTATCAAGCAAGCCAAGGAGTCCGTTATACAGGACCGGACTATTTATGAAGATGCCTGTATCTTCGCACCCAATCTCCATTCCATGGGATTGATGAGCACACGTGATTACAGCAATTACCGCTCATTATTTGACCTCATGATGTCACTGGTAGCTCCGCCCGACCTCATTATCTACCTCAAGGCATCTGTACCCACACTGGTAAACCAAATACAAAAGCGCGGCCGTGAATATGAAGCCGGCATTCGTATTGACTATCTTTCAAAGCTGAACGAATACTACAACGAGTGGATCAACGACTACAAGGGTGGTAAAAAATTAATTCTTGATGTGGACACCATCAAATTTAATGAACGCCCTGAAGACCTTAGCCATATCATTGACAGAATAAACGCCGAAATACACGGTTTATTCTAAGCAAAAAATCCTTATTTAAAAGCTGATATTAAACAGCAGGCTCACACTTGGGGCCACCCCTTCGGTAAGCGGAAAAGCACAGCGTATGCCGGTTTGTACCGGAAAATCAAAGCGGAAAATATGATAATCGGCCACCAGGTCGAAGCCCACAGACCATTCATGCAATAAACTATCATGATATTGCTGTATGCGTGCAAAATCCGTAAACGCCGTCATTTGTATGCGCTTACAATAGAAAAGCCAGGCTAAATTCCAGTCGGGATAGAAAAGCGGCAAAGCGTAATTGGCGCTCAAAGCCAGCATATTCTTAACACCCACAGACGTATAACCACGCGGAGGATTTAAGAGGTTCTGCAGATAATAACCATCACCCTCCACAAATTGCCATTGGTACCCCCCCTTCAGCACCACACTGTGATTACGGAACATACCGGGTGAGTAAGTAGTCAGCTGCACACAGCCAACATGGCCTATCTGTATTTTACCAAAGGGAGCCGTCAGATACTGCCCTTTAATCATATAACCCCATCGCGGGTACAGCTCACGGGCCGCCATATTCATACGCTCAAACCAGGTAAAAGCCCCCACAAAGTAATGATAATAATAAGCCGTAGGATCCTCATACTTATAATACCTGTCATTCGTAAAATGTTCTTCCGCCTGCAAAATCAAGGACCGTTGCCAGCCACCCGACGAGAAGTTAAAAGGCACATAAACCCTCAACATAGCTTCAATATACGGGTCTGTGATATTTACTTTCCGACCTCGTAAGGTATCATTGACAACCCTAAGGTCACGGTACTCCAAGGCATAACGGTCGTTGATCTCAAAACGAAAATCAAACACCGGATACCAGCCCTTATAGGTGAAATTCAAGTGGCCTGAATGAAAACCATTATTATAATGGTAGCCCAAACGGCCAATAGCTGTGCTCAAACTATTTTGCGTAAATACCGTAGCTCCCAATCCCACATTATTCGTCACCTCTTCCAACTCCATAGCCAGCAGTTCATCCGGATCCAAATAAAGCGGCGCCCAGCTATGAAAGCGGAACAAATGGGTCAGCTTATTATACGGCTTGCTCTCATAAGCCATACTATCCACCGAAGGCATGGGTATTTCGTCTATATTAAAACCGGTTGCAGCAGTCAAACTGTCGGCATAAACATGTTTATAAGGTGTAGTAAAACTTTCCGGCTGCCATAATAAACTATCCACCGCTATCTTCTTCAACTGATAACCGTAGGCATGATAGTCCGCATACACCATATTTTTCCCTTCTTTATCAAAGATTGGCATGAAGGCGCCCAAGCGGGCATTCGTCAGCTTATATAGCTGATTGCTGCGCGGTTCAAGAGCATAGAGGTTATCGCGACCATCATAGCCACTGCCAAAAATCAAATATTTTTTCCACCATATAGGTCGTTTGATATCCGTATAACCCGGAGCCAATAACAATTCCATTTGTTTAGTTACGGGATTTAACGAATAAAGCCGCATACCCTCATCACCTAAAAGAGTGGCAAAAATTTGTGGTGCACCGTCATACTCATCACCCCACACCGCATCTTTCCACACACCACCAACGGGTGCTGATACATACACTGCATCTTGAAGCAGAATTTTAGGCCTTGTATTTTCTGAGGCTAACAATGGAAGCAACACAATACGCGACTGCCCCTCCGGCGAATTTTCTATAGTAATTAAACGCGTACCATCTGACGAAATGCTCACACCTGAAAAACGATTATGGCGGGTGAGCCTATGTAGCTTATCAGAAGGAACATGGTAAGCATAAACATCAGAATAATTTTGCTGTGGCCAACGCGGGTGGGGCACTGTTTCCGTCCAGTACACATAGTCTTTATAATAAACAGGGCGTGAATTGACAGAACCCATGGGACGAAGCATACGTTCATTCTCTGTGCTGTCCAGCTCCACCAATCGCAAGGATCGGTTCATACTGGCACGCAAGGCCAGTACCTTTCCTTCATCTGTTATAACCGAAAAACCGTATGCCGTATAATCCTTAGGACGGCTAATAGTAATGGGCTGTGAAGGTACATCAGCACCGCGTAGTGAATCTTCTTTTTTCCACTGCTCTTGCAAAATAGCAAAACTCTCCCGCTGCAGATCCTGCTCACCTCCTCCGGCAAACTTAGCCAAAGCCTTATCAAAAGGAGGTATATCGTATATCTTACGTGTACTATAATCCAATGATTTGCCAAACACATTCTGTCCGCCATGCAAGGTTGCATAAGCGCTCATACTATAGCCTAATTCGTAGGCGCCGGGCACAGGATAACGGTAAGAACCCATCTTCCACTGATCCCACGTGAAATGCATATCATCAAGCAGGTAGGCTTTTTGCGGCATGAGGAAATGCGCGTAGCGGCCACGACCGGAAGAGCTGAACGCTGTTTCCGTAGCCGTAGCATCACCCTCTAGATACCAGGAAGGGATGAAAATACCCACAAATAAACCTTCGGCTTGCTCCCCTATGAGCCAATGAGCGTACTTAATCACATTATCACCCACCTTACTCATCTGTGCAGCGTGGCGGGTTTCATGCAACACCAACTGTTTATCCCAACTTTGTGGATAACCATCATTTGGGGGAGAGGTATTCAGTTCCATACGTGAGGGCGCCCAGGTAACCAATCCGTTGCTACGGAGATTGTAGGCGTGAAGCACTACCGGTATTTTTTTCAGTTTGGTTTCGAGGCCGGAAGCAATCTTGTCTGATGTTTGGTCAAAGAGCCAGGCGTAGCGCTTGGCTGCCGAGTCAAGTGTAGAAGGGTAAACCAATATAAAATTATTGGTTTCGATCTGTCGCCACTTAACCCACGAGGGATCTTCGCCCACATCATAATATTGCGCAAAACTCTTGAATGATAAAAAACAAAAAGCGAGAAGAGCAATGAAAAATAACGACCTCATTATTATTATTTTCGCAAAGATAGTAAAAAATCCTCGTTTTGATAAGCAAAGGACAGCTCAGCCCCCAACATCACCAACTGC
The DNA here is from genome assembly GCA_031556695.1 of Bacteroidales bacterium. Taxonomy (GTDB): domain Bacteria; phylum Bacteroidota; class Bacteroidia; order Bacteroidales; family UBA932; genus UBA932. Next base: position 9,654 of record JAVBSQ010000056.1, read on the forward strand.
CAACTGATATTGATCCAGATAAACAAAAGCGGAAGGGCGGCAAAAGCACCGTAAATAGCGCTGTAGCGCGATACGGACAATTGCGTATAGATATACATATTTTGTGCTAATTGAAAGAGTGTACCGGCAAAAACAGATCCCCAAAAAGCAGGGACAACATTCACCTTGGTATTCGGAATAACAACATACAGCACCGTGAGCATGATATACACCAAAGCGAAGGGCACCAGCGTACCAAAAAGATGCCCTGCATGCTCCAATACCGGCAAGCCTTCAAACCAGGAACCTACATGGTAA
>JAVBSQ010000148.1:0-25979 GCA_031556695.1 Bacteroidales bacterium
TGCCTGTGGACACTTAGTTCGAGTATTTCGTTAGCGGCAATTTTATTCTTTTATTAATATGGAGCAATCAACAGAAATATTTATGCAGCGGAGGCAAAAAGTTGGACAGCGCCGAAAGCCTCAGCTTCCACTCATCGGTTAAATCCTTCCTGATTTCAATGCTTTTCAACCGTTGATTAATCCAACTATCGGAATAGCCCAGGCGTTTATAATCGACCATAGCCTGCTCAATGGACAGTTCAGGGTCGTGCGCCTGGTCGATACGCTCCTTGCCTACCTCTGCCAGCCAAAGTTTGAACGGCTCGGCCTTGGGTGATGGGATAGACTGAATGAGGCGGAAAAGCTGCTCTGTGGAGGCGACATCGGTTTTATAAAACTTGCCATCGGAAGATTGCATTTTCAGTTGTACGAAATTCTCGTACAACTGGCTGCCTTCTTTTTTTAACTTGATTTTCAAGTCGCTCCAATAACGACGTGGATTTTCACTTTCTGTTAATATCTCAACTACATCTACTACCGAGAAGACCCACTCTTCCTCGTCCTCATTCCAGACGGTACGGATATTTTTATCGTCAAATAATTGAATGTTGCTGCTTTTATTCATGTGGTTGGATTTTTATTAAACCTGTTTAATTACACAAAGGTATAACCTTATTTGTTTATGTCCGTAGCTATGTAACTATTTTGTGCTGCATAAATTTTCACAATTTCATTTACCAGTCCCACTGCATCATGCTGCATGGTTGCTTGTTTTTCAGCACACAGGCTTTTTGCTTCAGCAGGGTTGAGGCTGTAATAGGATAGCTGGTATATTAATTCCGTAATTTTTCCAATGTCATACTCATCAAAAAGTTCTTGGACAGTGTGTAATAACACTCCTTTGTAATGCTCTGTTACGGCTGCATTGGCTCGTTGTTGTTCCATAATTTTAAATTATATTGCTTCCCTTTGCTGCCGGCAGGGAGTGGATAAAATAAAAGAAGTGGGCTGCTATCTATAAATACGAGGTATCGCTAAACACCCTACAGACATAGATAAACAACCCACTTCTCGTGAGTTATTCATGCCTTGTCTGTGAAATTTAGCGATTTTCGTATTTAAGACACTCCTTTATATTAAGAACGATGTCCGTATGAAACGAACGGTACAAATATAGCTAGTTATTTTGGTTTATCAAATTCACTACTACCTTAATCATTGCTTCCATTTCCTCTGCCGGACTCATAGCTATCATCAACGTAAGTGCCACCAAAGCATTGTCGCCAATCCGTTTCTTTCCTGCTGTATCATAAAGTAAATTGTTCTTTTCCAAAAACCACAAAAATAAGAAAGCTGCTATTCGCTTATTGCCGTCAGAGAATGAGTGGTTTTTCACTACAAAATAAAGTAGGTGGGCGGCCTTCTCCTCAACACTTGGGTACAAATCTACTCCATTAAATGTTTGATAGATGGTAGATATTGAACTCTTGAAAGACTGGTCTTTCTCGCGACCAAATAATTCTCCGGCACCAAATTTCACACGGAGTTGCTCAATAGCTGCTTTTGCCTCAACATAGTTGATTTTAAATTGTTCAGCCGTAGTAGTTTTTTCAATGGCCAATGAATGTAAATCATACTTATCCAAAACATCTAAGCCATAGGCGTAGTCAGCTATTACTTTTAGCAAGCCGGTAGCTTCATTCAAATTTAGGGTGTAATTCTCATTAATTTGGCCGAGCAGTTTTACTGTTTGTACGAGCTGTTGCAACTGCTCGTTATGTAGCTGCTCACGTATAACATAGCCTTTGATTAGGTAGTCTTTTAAAACAGCGTTAGCCCAAGTCCTAAACTTTGTAGCATTTTTTGAGTTAACCCGATAACCTACTGAAATAATAGCATCTAAATTATAATATTGGGTTTGGTAAGATTTCCCGTCTTTTGCAGTATGTTCCAAAATGGAACATACTGAATGCCTGTCTAATTCACTGGAATTAAATATGTTATTTAAATGTTTAGTAATCGCAGGTCGTTTTGTTCCGAATAAGTCAGCAATCTGATTTTGGGTCAACCAAACTGTATCGTGCTCCAAACGTACATCAATGGCAACATGTCCGGCTTTATCTTCAAAAATAACAATATTTCCTGTTTCCTGGTTCTCTTTCATTCTAATACTTTTTTTGCATTTAAGGGGCTAACCACCTGAGGCAAGCAATTTCAAGGTACTACAAATTGTAGTACTTTCAGCCCCTTCTTGCTTTAATCTGGTTTTCAGCATACTCCAATAGCATTTTGGGTCGGGACTTTCCGTCAATACCCCCACCACATCTACTACCGAGAAATACCACTCCTCCTCGTCTTCATTCCAGGCGGTACGGATATTCTTATCGTCAAATAATTGAATATTTTTATTTATATTCATAGTGGTTAATGTTTACTCTTGTGTGATTACAAAGGTAAGCCTTTATTTAGTATATCTTGTAAAATCGAAAAAGCTTATTAATCATGCGATTAATAGGCTTTTTAAGTGCCTGGGACGGGAACATAATATAGTGTATAAGTCAATAAATACAAGGGTTTTATAAAATTACAAGGTGTACTAAAAGTGTACTAAATGACAAAAGTGCTTGTTTTGCTATGAAACCACCTCTACAAAGATATGCATTTTTCCTCGACTACAAACATTTCATCAAACAAGAGAAAGGTGTAAGCCTAATGCCTCAGCTATGCTGATAAACGTAGATAGCTGCATATCCGTTTCTCCCTTTTCCAAAAGGGCTATATACTCCCGCTTTTTCCCTATCTTTTCAGCTAACTCCTGCTGGGTCACTTTCTCTTTTTTTCTAACTTCTTTCAGCATCTCAGCATAATACCATGCCTTAGCCTTGGTTTCAAAATCAAGACGTTCTGCTGAGCCTGGTTTTCCATAGTGTTTGCTTAACACCTTGCTGGCAGGGGTTAACTGTGCTATTTTATTTTTATCTAAGTTCATATTGTTTCCTCCTTTATGCTAATGATTGAAGTATTTTTGTTGCTTTTGCTATCTCTCGTTTGTACTGCTTGGTATCCTTTTTCAGAAAAGAGTTTAATAGCACCACACGCTTTGCTTGCATAAAATTATCGTGGTCTATAGCAACCAAGATAGTACGATGTTCATTTGCCCCTATCGGTACCCGTAACTCATAAAAATCTGACCCTATAAGTTTCTTTACAAACTTTTCATTCACCACGTACTGAGTTTCAATGATGCTTATCATATAAGCATACTTTTCCTGTGTCCGACTGTCCAAACCCTCAAAGTAGCTTTCAAACTCTTTGGATAAAAGAACCGCCCTAATATTGCTCTGTGTTTCCACTAAATAGATATTTTACACAAATGTAATATATTTATTACAAATGAACAAATTTACAAACAAAAATAAGGGAAAATCACCATCGTCTTAAAACAAGATAACCAACTGAATTTCTGGCTTTTAATTGCTTTTCTTTTCCGTTGGTTATCATCAAAAGTACCTGGGACGGGAATCGAACCCGTACAAGCATCACTGCTCACAGGATTTTAAGTCCTGCGTGTCTACCTATTCCACCACCCAGGCAACAAAAGTAAGAACTATAAAAAAAACCTCATAGCTTATAGCAGAGGTTTTTGGAGCGGAAAACGAGGCTCGAACTCGCGACCCCGACCTTGGCAAGGTCGTGCTCTACCAACTGAGCTACTTCCGCAATTGGGACGACAAAGGTAGCTGTTTTTTTTTAATTTCCAAATTTTTTTTAATTTGGCACGATATTTGTACAACTAAATATAGATTTTATAATAAAAACTTAAATACTAATAATATTATGAAAAAGATTCTTTTGCTCTGCGTTGTCGCTATCGGTTTGATGAGTTGCTCATCATATAAAGTGGCTAGTTTTGTGGTCGACAAAACAGCCGACTACTCTAAGTATAAAACCTTTGGCTATGCCAAGGTTGACCCCGACAAATTACCAAAGCCTTTTACCATGTCGCATGTAATTGTTATTCAACAATCTATAACCAAAGAAATGATTAAAAGAGGATTTACCTTGGTTCCTGACGGTACTACCCCGGATTTAAGTATCAACCTGGGTATTATGCTTACCATTGATAAAGATGCTACAGCTACTACCACCGGCTATGGCGGGGCTATGCCTTACTACTGGGGATCACGTGGTTACACTTGGGGGGCTTATCCTTGGATGGCTACCACACAAATTAATGTAAATACTTATGTGAACGGTACTTTATTGTTCGACCTGGTTGACCAGACCAAAAATACCATGCTATGGCACGGTTCGGTAACCAAGGTGCTCGATGCTACAAATAGTACGGATAAGCGTGAACAAAATTTGGATAAGGCTATGGATGCTTTGTTTGCCAAGTTCCCTGTTCCTGCACCTGCAGTTAAGAAATAACCGAATAAAGAAATCTGAAAAAAAGCCGGTTCACTTCATTGTGGATCGGTTTTTTATTTGAGCAATATACTTTTTGCTGTTTCTATGAATGCCCAAACATCTTCCTCCGTGGTATCAAAGGAGCACATCAGACGAATCTCATCGCGCTCTTCATTCCACACATAGAAGAAATACTTTTCAAGTAAAGTGTCAATAGCTTTGCGAGGCAGAGCCACAAAAACGCCATTGGCCTGCGTAGGATAAGCTAATCTGACACCTTCTATTTTTGTCAACTCACTACTCAGTAAAGCCGCCATACGGTTGCTATGGGAGGCCATCGTTTTCCACAATTCATTAGATAAAAAAGCCTCAAACTGAGCTGATATAAAGCGCATTTTGGAGTATAACTGCATGGCCTGCTTACGCACATACACCGCATCACGCGCCAATTCCGGGCGCAGGAATACTACGACTTCGCCCATCAGCAAACCACATTTGGTGCCGCCAAACGAAAGGGCGTCTACTCCGCAATCAGTAGTAAACTGTTTGAAGGGTATATTCAAGGCCGCCGCTGCATTGGACAAGCGCGAACCGTCAACGTGCAGATACATATTATTAGCATGGGCTAAATCAGCCAAAGCCTTTATTTCACCAGGTGTATATAAGGTGCCTAACTCCGTGCTTTGTGAAATGGAAATTACCTTAGGTTGCGAATGGTGTTGAAACCCGAAGGCCTCAAAATGTTTCTTCACACCGGCAACAGTGAGCTTTCCGTCAACCGTAGGTACAGTGAGCAATTTACAGCCGGTATATTTCTCAGGCGCACCACACTCATCAACATTGATGTGGGCCGTTTCAGCACAAATAATGCCGTGGTGCGACTGTGTCATGGCTTTCAAGCAAACCACATTAGCGCCGGTACCGTTGAATACGGGAAAAGCTTCAGCCTGCTCGCCAAACAGCCCTTTAAATGCTTGCTGCAAACGGGCGGTAACCTTATCGTCGCCATAAGCAAAATCATGCGCTGTATTAGCGTTTGTAATGGCTTTTAAAATGTCGGGGTGAACACCCGAATGGTTATCGCTTCCAAAACTTTTCATAGTATCATGTGTTTTATAATTCAAAAGAAAATCGTCCTATAATTGAAAAATTACTATAGGCATAAGGAGCTCTGCCGGCAGGTATATTCCACACACAGCCTATACCAAAAAATTGAAAAATGTTTTTCACTCCTACCCCTATTTCCATGTAAGGAATTTCGGAGTTGATAGCATACATATAATCGGGCATGTCTAAAACCGAGTTATGACGAGGTCTGTCACAAAAACTATAGAGTAACTTAAACGATAACATCTCTTTGATATTCAAATCACGAATCAGAGGAATACGGTTAAACAAAAGTCCGTTCAAATTATACTCCATCAAGAGCGAGGTATACATATCACTGGCTACCGCATAATTATACAGCAAATCAAATTTAAAAGGAGAATATGCCCATGACTCCACGCTACGATGGCCTTCCAACACAGGGAAAGGAACAGCGCCCATAATAACCCCCATCTCCAACATATAGCGCAATTGCATGGTGCCTATGTTGATAAAATGTTTTACGGCAGCATGCGCCCGGCCATAATAACCGTCGTGCAAATTATCTGCCAGGATATAACGTCCACCGGCCAACTCCAAGTGCACTATAGGTAAATTTCCATTGCCCAGATAGACCCGCCGCGTCAAGAAATCCGACTGCCGCTCGTCATCTGACGACATGCGGAAGTGCACCGATAATTCTTGCTGATTATAACGCGACACCGGAGTACCCTTAGTGGTAAACGGCGTATATTGTCCCGATTCCACAAAATAATTTTCATAACGGAAATAGCCCGTCAGGCTCTTGCTCCACTCATGCTCATAAGATATGTGCCCGCCATAGCGCATCGTGTAACGTTCATCTTGCCGCTGTGCAAACAGGGTGATAAACAACATGTCTTCATCGACCGACATCGCGCTCTCCCTCAACATCAGCAAGTGTTCCCGCCGGTCGGCCACACGGTAGGAATCATATTTACCTCCCACGGTAATTACCCGCCGTTTCAGTTGAGGGAACTTCCACCCCACATCTAAACCTCCTTTAAAACGTGCATCTTTAGTGCCATAACCCACAAACCAATCAGCAAAAAAATTGGGGTGGAAAGTATTGCTTGTCCGCATATTCACATTCATGCGAAAGCCTTCCATGCCATTCATCTTTAATATCTCCGGATAAGGGCCAAAATCCACCTTCCCCACATTCATATAACCGCTACCTATAACTTCCAGTGCCCAACTTGAAAATTTCACCCAACCTATTTTGTTCAAATCCCGCAGTGCCACGGTAGCACGGCTTTCTACAACCGACAAGGTGTCTTTCCGCACGCTCAACAGATCCTCCACCGTTAAAGGCTTAGCCACAACAACAGTGGCATTATCAATAGCCTTTTGGTCAATAACCGGATTTAACTCCACATTCGAATAATAGTTAGTTAAATCAATGTTTAAAGCCCCATGCACACCACCATCTTTAAACTTCCAAATATGTGCATCAAGGTCAAGACGGCTACGGGTCACAAACGAAATAGAATCATTCAACAAGGTATAATCCTGCTCCGCTTCATATCTAATAATATAAGCTACATTGGACTGTGGAGAAAGTTTTACTGCAATCTTTTTCAGGGCGAATAAGGAATCATACACCGTAAGTTCACCGGTAAAAGCTGCATCACGCGGATTCTTCGGTTTAAATTTAATACGGTATTCGCGCAAGCCATATTCGCTGCTGTACACCGTATCGCGCACCAGCTTGAAATCATAATACTCCATGCCCAGAGAGGAGATGGGGCTCACCAAAGGTGTATTTTGTATGAGCAAATTATCATTATAGAAGTTCAATTCTTTACTGAATATACTGATATAATCGGCTGTGATATCAGCATTCTCCAAAACCGGTAAACCCTCGCTGTGCTTTCCTTTTGATATGCTGAAGGTCATTTGCGGATCACGACGGTGAATTGTTTCTTTCAGTTCCTCGGTAAATAAAAGTGGCAGGGTATAACGTTCCGTAGAATCATGTTGATAAATCAATGATTGCTTCAAAGAGCGCATAATAACATTACTATCCAGTGCCGATTTTGTTATATTTTTAAGCTGTACCAGTGATTTGGCATATTCTTGCGTTTTGTAGGCGTTAATTCTTGCGGGATTATTATGGGCTTTAAACGCAATAATATTTCGCAAAATGGGAAAGGCCGGATTCTCGCCGGGTTTCACCACAATGGCATTCAAAGCATTACCCGGTTTCATTTTCACTACGATAGTACGTTCTTTTCGAACAATTAATTCGCGAATTTTCACTTCCTGCTGCTCGTAGCCCATATATTTAAATAACAGCACTACATTAGGCTTGTCAGGAATTTTCATTTTAAAGAAACCGTTATCATCAGTGGTAGTCCCGGTATGTGTACCTTTGATTACTACGGAAACCAAGGGTAAAGGTTCGTCGTTTTCTTCATCCGTTACCGTTCCGGAAACCCATACACTACCCTGCTGAGCAGGGAGCCCAAAAGGTAAAAATAAAGACAACAAAAATAATATGAAGAGTGTGCGGATATTCATTGAGGATTAATGACCTGCAAAGGTATTAAAAAAAACGAGTGGATTTATAAGCGCTTGTAAATTTTATTATATCTTTGCATAATAAACATTAAAACCTCCACTTATATGGCTTTACCGGTTAATATAGAATCACTGATACATGGCAACACCGTAGAATGGGAACGCCTTGAGTTTAAGCAGGGGTGGAATCCTGAAGAGGTGATGCACTCCATGTGTGCTTTTGCCAATGATTTGCACAATTGGGGCGGCGGGTACATTGTATTAGGCATAGCTGAAGATAACGGCCGGCCACAACTGCCACCAATTGGATTAGAGCAGGAACAGATAGATAAAATTCAAGGAGAAATCATACAACTAGGGCATAAAGTGTTGCCGGGCTATTTTCCCATAATGCAACCTTACATTTTACAAGAAAAGCACATTTTGGTACTGTGGTGCCCTGCCGGAGACAATCGTCCTTATACTGCTTTAACAACCTTAGGAAAAGGCGCACAAAGACAAGCATACGTAAGAATAGGTTCACGAAGCATTATTGCCCAAGGTGAAAATTTACGCCAGTTACAAGAATTAACGGCACGCATACCTTTTGATGACCGGGTGAATAATCAAGTCTCCATTCAAGACTTGGATTTGGGACTGATTCAGGCCTATTTACAAGAAATAAAAAGTGACCTGTATGAAGAGAGCACCCGTATGCTCCTCCCCGATTTATGCCGGGCCATGCATATTGCCAAGGGACCCGGAGAGAACCTAAAGCCGGTAAATGTAGGTTTATTGTTCTTCTCCAAAGAACCGGAAAGGTTTTTTCCACGATCATGGATTGAGTTGGTGTGGCACAAAGATAATTCGGGACGGCAATTCCAGGAATACTATTTCAAAGGACCTTTGCATAAACAACTAAGAGATACTTTGTCTTTCTTTAAGGCTAATATTATAGGTGAGCAGGTCATTAAACAACCCCGCAAAGCCGAGGCTTTACGTTTTTATAATTTCCCGTATGAAGCCGTAGAAGAGGCCTTGGCCAATGCCGTATATCATAAGAGTTATGAAATGGGTTCACCTATTGAGGTGCAAGTTTGGCCCGACAAAATAGAAATACTTAGTTTTCCCGGACCGGTTCCACCGGTAACAGCGGCTATATTGAGCAGTCAAAAACGGATTGTATCCCGGGAATATCGTAACCGGCGTATTGGCGATTTTTTAAAAGAGCTGCAACTGACGGAAGGAAGAGGTACCGGATTACCCACCATTTATGAAAAAATGGCGTATAACGGATCGCCAAAACCAATTTTTGAAACGGATAGGCAAAGCACTCATGTACTGGTAATTCTGCCTGGCCACCCTCTGTCTAACAACTTCGATGGCGCGATAAATGGCGCGATAAATGGCACCAAAAAAGATATTATAATGCTATTGGAAAAAGAAGGTGGACTATCTGTTAAAGATTTATCAATACGTATTAATAAAAGTTTGCGCACAACGACTCGATACGTTGAAAACTTACGAGACGAAGGATTAATTGAATATAGAGGCGCTAAAAAAACCGGTGGGTATTACTTGAAGAACCAAGAAAATTAATACATCTATTTCTTCTCACTCGCCAAATAGGAGTAAATAGCGGGAATTACATAGAGTGTAAGCAGGGTGGAGCAAATCATACCGCCCACCACGGCTATACCCATGGCCACGCGACTCTCCGCACCGGCGCCAGTAGCCATAGCCAAAGGAAGAATACCGAGAATGGTACACAAACTGGTCATCATAATGGGACGGAAACGCGACACAGATGCTTCTTTTATCGCTTCCTTCAGCCCCAAACCTGCATCACGGCGTTGGTTGGCAAACTCCACTATCAAAATACCATTTTTGGTCACCAAACCTATCAACATAATAACGCCAATTTCGGAGAAAATATTCATTGTTTGTCCCCACAGTTTCATGGCTACGAGGGCGCCCATCACAGAGAGTGGCACAGTAAACATGATAATCAGCGGGTCACGGAAACTTTCAAACTGCGCTGCCAGCACTAAATAAATGAGCACCAAAGCGAGAATGAAGGCAAACAAAAGGCTGGAAGTACTCTCCACAAAATCTTTAGAATCGCCGGAAAGCGTGGTAGCAAAATCTTCAGTAAGCACCTTGTCCGCTATGCGGTCCATCTCTTCAATGCCTTGTCCCAGCGTATAGCCTTTAGCCAAGCCGGCCGACACAGTGGCTGCCACAAAACGGTTGTAACGATAAAGCTGCGGGGGCGTGCTGCTTTCCTGTATATTAATTACATTATCCAACTGAATTAAATCACCTGCGGTATTGCGCACGTAGGCATCGGTAAGGTCTGTTGGCTTATTACGGTTAGAACGGTCGTATTGACTTAAAATTTGATACTGTTTGCCGTTATAAATGTAATAACCTATGCGTTGCTCACTCATGGTGAGTTGCAACGTTTGTGCTATATTTTGCACGGTAAGTCCAAGCAATGCGGCCTTCTCACGATTGATGGTAAGGGTTACTTCGGGTTTCGTAAATTTCAAGTTAAGGTCGGACGCAGAGAAAGCCTCACTCTTATTCACCTCATCCATGAAGGCGGGTAAATAGGTTTTAAGGTCATCTAAATTTTTTGCTTGTACAACATAGCGCACAGGCAATCCGCCACCTCGTCCACCGAAGGTTTGCTGCTGGGTAACAAAAGAGCGTGCACCGGTCAACTTACGTACTATCGGCGTGAGCCGGTCGGCTATCTCTTGTTGCGTTTCCTGCCTGTCTTCCGGCTGCAGTAGCTTAACACGCAACCATGAAGAATTAGTACTACCCATGCCTGCGCCGGAAGATAAATTTTCATACGTACCGGGAATATTTCTTTCTGCCAAATCCACCATCTGGTCGGCATAGCGCTGCATATAATCAAAAGTAATACCTTCCTGTGCCACCGAGCTAATGGTGATGTAGGAGCGGTCTTCGAGCGGCGCCATCTCCGAAGGTATTTTTGCCCATAGCCAGCCAATGAGCACCACTGCTAGAGCCACAATCACAAAAGCAATGTAGCGATAGTGCATAAACCAATTTAGCGAACGACGGTAAGCATTAATCATTCCTACAAAGAAAGGCTCGGTAACGCGATAAAACCAATTCTCCGTAGCTTGTTTTGTTAGCAATTTAGTAGATAGCATTGGGGTGAACGTCAATGCCACAAAAGCCGATATACATACCGAACCGGCAATAACGATACTGAATTCGCGGAACAACCGTCCCGTTACCCCCTGCAGAAAAACGATGGGAAAAAATACGGCCACCAAGGTAACAGTAGTGGAAACAACGGCAAAAAATATTTCTTTTGCCCCTTCCAGTCCCGCTTCTTTGGGATTCATTCCGGCTTCTATTTTAGTATAAATATTTTCCATCATTACAATAGCATCGTCCACCACCAAACCGATGGACAGCACAACGGCAAAGAGCGTAAGAATATTGATGGTAAACCCGGCCAGATACATAATAAAGAACGCACCTATCAGCGAGATGGGAATAGCCAGTACGGGAATGAGCGTGGTACGCCAGCTGCGGAGGAAGAGGAAGATAATAAACACCACTAAGATAAATGCTTCAAAGATAGTAGTACGCACTTCGCCTAAGGATTGGCGAATAAAGATAGTATTGTCGAAAGCAGTTTCTACAATAATATCTTCGGGTAAGTCTTTTTTCAATTCTTCGATAAGTACCTTGGCGCGGTCAACAATATCAATGTAGTTAGCACCGGGCTGCGGCACTAATATACAACTGATGGCCGGCACCCCATTCACTTTTTGTATGGAACGAACATTCTCAGGTTCTATTTCCGCAAGGCCCACATCGCTAAAACGCACAATACGTTCGCCGTCTTGATAAATCACCAGGTTATTAAAATCATCAATGGTGCGGAGGCGGCCATAGGTACGCACGGTAAGTTCAGTATTGTGCCCCTCAATACGTCCCGATGGTAATTCTACATTTTCACGCGTTACGGCATTACGCACATCAAGTGGCGTAAGAGCATAAGCCGCCAGTCGCGCCGGATCCATTTTCAGGCGTATGGACATTTTTTTAGAACCCCAAATACCCACACTGCTGACGCCGGATATGGTTTGCAGTCGTTCTTTGAAATTTATTTCGGCATAGTTACTCAGGTCAATCATAGAACGACGATCGCTACGCAACGACACCCCGAAAATGGGGTTAGAGTCAGCATCTGCTTTCTCCACCACGGGAGGGTCTACGTCCTGCGGCAGGCGGCGGAGTGATCCCGACACCTTATCGCGCACATCGTTGGCGGCAGTTTCCATGTCCACCTCCAGGTTAAACTCTACGGTGATGCGGCTGGCTCCGTCGCGACTAACACTGGAAATAGAACGTATGCCGGGGATACCGTTGATGGCTGATTCCAGTGGTTCGGTGATTTGCGTTTCTATCACATCAGCATTGGCGCCGGGAAAATTCGTACTCACCGTAACAACGGATGGGTCAACGCTGGGATAGTCGCGCACCCCCAAATAAGTAAAGCCTATAGCCCCTAATATCAATAGTATGATATTCATTACGGTGGCCAGGACCGGACGATTTATACTGGTTGACGAAAGAGACATAAGCTATTAGATTAGTGAAGCGTAAGGTGCAAATATACAAAAAATTCACTAGATTTGTAAAAAACAAAGTTTTATGGAGTTTTTACAGCAATGGGGATATATCGGATTGTTTGTGGGTTCGTTTTTGGCGGCTACGATTATTCCTTTCAGCTCCGACGCTTTATTGGTGGCCACTCTGGCTATCGGTGCCTCTCCCCTTGCAGCACTGCTTACAGCCACTGCCGGTAACTGGTTAGGCGGATTAACTTCCTACTGGGTAGGGCATATCGGGAAATGGCAGTGGATAGAAAAATGGTTTCGTGTAAGTCGCGAAACATTGGAGAAACAACAAGAGCGCATTACGCGTTACGGCAGCCTGTTAGCTTTTTTTACCTGGTTGCCTTTTGTGGGCGATGTGTTTGCTATAGCCTTAGGATTCTATAAGGTTGATTTTAAGAAAGCTGCACTATTTATGTTGATCGGAAAATTTCTCCGCTTTTTACTGTGGACACTATTGTTTTTATATAGTAAACAGTGGTTCGGGTGGGGAATATAAAAACGTTCTTTCGGCCGGAGTTGACAGCGCCACGGCGAGGTCAAGCGTGCCAATATTGAATCCGGTAGTCAACCATATAACTACAAGGGTAAAAGGTGAAAAGGTAAAGGGTAAAAGGTTTTAAAAGTCACAATAGCTCTCAACTTTCCACTCTCAACTCTCAATTTGTTGATGGTAATGAATTGCTGCTATCCACACGAGGGTATCAGTTGAATAAATCGACTACTTTTTTCAGCAGCGGAAAGGTTGTTTCGTCAACCTTCGGACTCCTCGCAATGACAGGCGTGGTGCCGGCGGGCAACCGTAACAATAGTGGTTCTCGTTTCAATGAGCGTGGTTACACAGGTATCTTTTGGAGTTCTTCTGTATATGATGGTGCTAACGCATGGAACAGGAACTTCAACTATAATAACTCTCAAGTAAACCGGAATCCGAACAACCGTTCCAACGGCTTTTCCGTGCGCTGCGTCAGGGATTCAAACAAGTAGGGTGATGGGTACAAGGTGAAAAGGTAAAGGATAAAACGACAAATTAAGTCTTAACATACCCTTCACCTTTTACCATTAACCTTTCTACTAATTTTACCTTCTCCTCCATGGGCAGCGTGGCGTCTATCCAATGAATGAGGGCGCCCTTGCGCTCCATACTGCGGAACCAGGTCATCTGCCGCTTGGCAAACTGGTGAATAGCTACATTGAGGTGATAGACCATCTCCTCATAAGTGTATCTTCCGGTAAGGTATAAGCCCAGAAATTTATACTCCAAACCGTAGTATAACATATCATCAAGCGTGAGCCCTTCCTTCATCAGGCGCTGCGCCTCCTCAATCAAACCTTCCTGAAGGCGTTGATGGAGACGGGCGGTAATGCGCTCGCGACGTTGTTCTACGGGAAGATATAAGCCCACATAAATATTATTGATGGAAGAAGCGGCTGTAGTCGATTTCTTTTCCGGTATTAACTCATACCCTCTCACCACAGCATCAATATACAGACCGGACCCTCCACACAACACAGGGAATTTCCCGCGCGCATGGATATCTTCAAATACGTGCGTAAAATCTTTTTGGTAACGGGAGATATTATAGCGCTCGCCGGCATCAACAATATCAATAAGATGATACGGGATTTTTTTCCCGTCAACCACGTAATCGGCCAAATCTTTTCCTGTTCCTATATCCATACCACGATAGACCTGTCGCGAGTCAGCCGAGATCACCTCCCCGTCAATGTGTGCGCACACGTGTGCTGCAAAGGAGGTTTTTCCCACAGCGGTGGGGCCTCATATAGTTAAAAGTTGAAAGTTGAAAGTTGAAAGTTGAAAGTTAGAAGTAACCATCTGCGCGCTATTGTCTATCCATTTCTCTGCGTAAATCTTTTTCTTTGATGGAGGCGCGTTTGTCATACTCCTTCTTTCCACGTGCCAAGGCAATTACCAGCTTGGCATATCCCCCATCGTTAATAAAGAGCTTGGAAGCCACAATGGTCAAACCCTTCTCTTTGGTGCGGCGCAAGAGTTTATTCAGTTCCTTACGATTCAACAACAACTTACGGTCGCGGCGCGGGTCGTGGTTAGAGAAGCTCCCCCACCAATATTCCGCGATATGCATATTTTTTACAAAAAGCTCGTCGCCGGAGAAATAACAATAAGCATCGGAGAGTGTAGCCTTTCCTCCGCGGATAGATTTAATTTCCGTACCGGTGAGCATGATGCCCGCAATGAAAGTTTCCAGAAACTCGTAATCAAACGAGGCCCTGCGGTTCTTGATGTCTATATTTACTTTTTCACGTTTGGCCATAATTGTCTACAGTTCTTTAGCATACTTTTCCACTGTTTTATACCCTTGTTCGGGGTGATTATGCGTAAGAGGAAAATGTTTTTCCAGTTTTCCATCTTTTATCATTTGAGGAAACACCTTATTTTTTAGATAGTCAACAGATTTTCCTATTGCATTAGCCACTTCTTCCATTTTCATATATTCATCTTTACAAGCCTGCATAATCTGCTGTTCCAATTCGTCCTTATTTAAACGAGGACGCATATCGACTCCGGAGGTGTCAACCTTTCTGTCGGAGGTGTCAACCTTTCTATCGGAAACCTTCCCGGAATTATTTACAATGCATTTATTATCAGATGTTTCACTAGAGGTGTCAACCTTTCGCTTAATCTTATAAATGGTCCATCGGCCATTATTATCCGATTCCAAAAATCCCGATTCACATAGTTTCTTTAACATGGCCGTAATATCAACACTATGCATATTAAGAACATACTGCATTCTGTGGTTTGATATAGAACCTTCTATCAAACAGAAAGACAGCACCGTAAGCTCATCGAATGAAAGTACGCTTACATCATTGAACATCAAATTTAGTTCATTGAGAATATTATCGGGGATAACACTGAACATCGGCATGGTCAATCTCACTCTATCCGGCTGTAATTCAATTTGTAAAAAAGGCTTTCTCCAGTGAGACTCTTCCCAGCCCGACATAATTTTATCTACCCCGCTACCAGCCTTCTCTGCACGACCAATCAGCATGAACATTTGTTGTAAAGATGGGTTTCGACATTCACTGATACCTCCGGCATAATATTGCTGTAAAGAAACCAATAAGGTGCCGGGATTAGAAAAAATAAATTCTTCAGTATTCAACTCAATAACAATGTTTCCACTTAATGAATAATCCGTATGCACAATCGTATTAACGAATGCTTCACGTAAAGCAATATGTGTGGGCGACTCATCTACTCTTTCATCTTTATTCAAAGCAAATGGTTTAGGAAGTGTAGACGACAGCTTAGGCCAAACCTTCAGGTAAAATTGCAACAAATTACACTCCCAACTACCATCAGGGTATATACGGTCTGTCCACCTGATTTGTTTATCGGAAGAAAGACACTCCCTAAAGTCGGGGAAATAATTAGGCAATGCTTCCTGCTCTCTAATGCTGCTATCTTTCCCAAACATCAGTAAACCTGCTACCGTAATTCCCTCAACATTGGTTTTCCGATCAACCCTGTAGGCGCCTATTTTTTTCAACAGTTCCAAATCGCCTAACACATGCCAAGGGTGCCCGGGACGTGAGGAAATAAATAACCGCCGGAATTGTTCTATGCTGGTTGGATCCAAATCGGAAATGGTATAATGCTCTAAAATAAGACTGTCTCTCTTTAGCTCCGCACTTGAATCGGCCAACATTCTCTTCACCTCATCATCAGTACACCTATAATCGCCTTCATGATTCCTTTTGTAGGTGTTACCAAATGGGTTTCGCGTAAGAAAAACAGGCCTCTCCGTTCTACCCGCAAAAGGAATTCGGAAAGCCAATATTTTCTTCCCTTTGATATCAATAACTTTAACATCGATATTAGTAAGCAAATTCCGGTTAACAGTATTAGGATTATTACAGTTGTTCCAAAAATGTTTTTTATATTTTTCTATTTGTTCATCTGTCAAATTTTCAATATGAAAATTTTCTTTTTTTTCGGCAATGCCTAAAACAATAATTCCGGTGTTGGTATTGGCAAAAGCAGAATACGTTTTCCAAAATTCATTGGGAAAACCACCTAATGCCGATTTATATTCTATTTCATGATATTCATTGGAAAGAAATTCACTTTCAATCAACGAAAAAATAGAAGGTTCTTCGTTAAAACTAAATAGATCTAATGACTGTTCTTTCATTTGCATCGCTATTGAATCCCTAATTATGCAAAGATACAAAAAAGTGACGAAGTGACAAAGGGACGAGGGACGGGTAAAAGGCAGGTAAGTTGCAAGTAGAATACAAGTAGGCTACAAGTAAAACCAAATATTCATTGTTCACTATTCATTATTCATTTGGCTTTTCACTTATAACCCATAACTCATCACTCATAAATTGAGTCTCTTAACCTCTAGTCTCTCCTACCCGTACACCTCCCCCAGCACCGTCCAGGAACGTATGGGCGACAAGGTGTCGAAATGATGGGCGTAAAATTTGAGCATGTTGTTGACAAAGGCGCTGCGCTGCTCGCGGTTCAATTCCAAAGAGGAAAGCTCCGAAAAATTCAAATTCAACAAGCGTCCCAGCAGGGCCGACTGCTGCGCATCGAAGAAAAGTTCATGCTTGGGACGAATGGGCGTAAATTCGCCCGAAGGGATATCAAAATAGGTGTATTCCGGCCGGTATTCATTGCCCGGCGCATAGCCTAAATAGCCTGCCAATTGGGCTAAAAAATATAAATGGTAATTAGCAGCGCCCTGCCCTATGGCTTCCAGCTCCAAGACCGAACGCTGTAAAAATTCAAATAGAGAGTCGCTGGGCTCATGTTCACGCACCGTTTTATACACCACCTCCCCCATAAATAGAGCCATGGCATTCTTGTACACGTCAAAAGAAAGGCTTTGTAGCGGTACTGCCAAATGATATTCTTTAAGGCGCTGCAAATCGCTTTTAGGATTATGATACGCCACTGTATCGAGCAATGTTAAGGGCTGAAAGCAGGCCATGCCCACTTTGTTTTTTGTACTGCGTACCCCATTCACCACGTAGGTTTGTCGCCCATACAAATCAGTATAGGCATATACCAGCAAACTACTGTCGCGGTACTTCAATGTATGTAATACAATAAGGGAAAGTTTATTGGTGGCGCTGCTCATATTGTAGCAGGTAATCTACCAGTTTAGCCACCGCCTTTCCACGGTGAGAAATGCTGTTTTTTTCTTCCAGAGTAAGTTCTGCAAAAGAGCGATCAAAGCCTGTGGGTAGGAAAATAGGATCATAACCGAAGCCTTGCGCTCCGTGCTCTTCCGTAAGAATGCTTCCTTCGGCGCGACCTTCAAACTGTCGTTCTTCACCATCAATAATGAGGGAGATAACGCAGCGGAAGCGAGCGGAACGATTGGTTTTTCCTTCCATATTTTTCAGCACTAAACGTAGATTTTCCTTAAAATCGCGACCAATGCCGGCATAGCGGGCGGAAAAAGCGCCGGGAGCGCCGTTCAAAGCATCAACTTCAATGCCTGTATCATCAGAAAAGCAGGGAAGGCCAAATTTTTCCCATATAAAATGCGCCTTTTGGCTGGAATTAAATTCAAGGGTGTTACCTGTTTCGGGAATATCGTCCGAAAAACCCAAGTCGGCAGGTGTTACAATAGTAAAAGCATTACCAAGAAGGGTTTGTACTTCCTCTACCTTGTGCTTGTTGGCTGTAGCAAAAATCAATTTCATAGGCACAAAGGTACAAAATAATTTCCCACAGATCTCACGGATAACACAGATAAAGGTATTTTTTGTATTTATCTGTGTTATCTGTGGGAAATTTCGTATTTTTGCACTATGAGCACAAATAAAACACGTATACTTTTAGTAATTGCCTTAGCGGCGGTGGTTCTAATCATTGTGATTGTACCTCGTTTTTTAAACACAGCAGATTCAGAAGAAAAGGTGCACCACGCACAAGCCGGAGCAGCAAAAACCGGTGGTAGACAAAGTGGCGGGGGCAATGCCTTACCTGTGAATGTGTATATTGCCCAACACTCCGACCTATCCAACGGTATACGCGCCGTGGGCACACTGGTGGCCAACGAGGAAGTGGATCTCACCAGTGAGACAGCCGGAAAAGTTGTGAAAATTTACTTCCGTGAAGGCTCGCAGGTGAAGAAAGGTGAGCTATTAGCAAAAATCAATGCCGAAGATATAGCAGCCCAACTGGAACGTGCCGAAGCACAAATTAAGTTGCTGGGCGACCAGCTGGAGCGTCAACGTATATTGCTCCAAAAAGATGCGGTGAGTCGCGAATCGTTTGACAAGGTACAAACCGATTACAATATGATTGCCGCAGATATCAGCTTATATAAAGCACGTATTGAAAAAACAGAGGTGCGTGCCTCTTTTAACGGTACGGTGGGTTTCCGCTATGCCAGCGAGGGGAGTTTTGTGCAACCCGGCACCAAAATTGCACGTTTGGTAGACAATTCTTCTCTGAAAGTAGAATTTTCCATACCCGAAAAATACACTTCTCTACAATTAGAAAATCGTGATGTAGCCTTCACCATTGAAGGATTTTCACAAACATTCCGTGCCAAAGTATATGCCATTGACCCTAAGGTTGACCCAAAAACACGTACCATAGCCCTGCGCGCCAACTATGATAACAACAAAAAGCTATTGATGCCCGGTATGTTTGCTGCTGTAACGCTTATCACCTCTCAGTCATCACACTCCATACAGGTACCCACGGAAGCTGTAGTGCCTGAAATGGAAGGTAAGAGCGTATGGGTAGTGCGCAACGGTAAAGCCATTTCCACCAAAATAGAAACAGGCGTACGTAGTGCAGGGGTTGTAGAAGTAACGTCAGGGCTTGTGGAAGGTGATACAGTGATTACAACCGGACTTATGCAACTGCGCCCGGATGTGGCAGTGAGTGCGCAGGGTGTGCAGTAGAGGTGTGAGATTTTATGCTCCTACAACCGTTCTGTAATAAACGGATTGGTTGTTTTTTCAACTGCAATAGTGGTATCGGGGCCATGGCCAGGATATACCAAAGTGTCGTCCGGCAAGGGTAATATCTTCTTGGAAAGGCTTTCCATAATTTCATCATAATCGCCACCGGGGAGGTCGGTACGGCCAATACAGCCTTGAAACAGCGTGTCGCCCGTGAGCAGAAAACCATCTTCCGGTGCGTATAAGCACACACAACCTTTGCTGTGTCCCGGCGTGTGCAAGACCTGCAACTGTGAGTGTCCAAACTTCAATTGTCGTCCGTCTTCCAGAAAATGATCCGGCTTAGGCGGTGCCGGTACCGTATAGCCAAAATTTACGGCAATCTCTGCCGTTTGCGCGAGTAATTTTTCATCGCCGGCATGAATGTAGCTCGGAATATTATAGGTTTTTTTCAAAAAATCATTCCCCATCGCATGATCAAAATGCCCGTGGGTATTCACCATCATAACCGGGTTAAGTGATGGTTCTTCAATAAATTTTTTCAGGCGCCCACATTCATTATCGTTGCCGCAACCGCAGTCTACAATGATACATTCCTTCGTATCGTCCCACAGCACATAAGTACATTCGCGCAGTTCATTAAAATAAAAAACTTTTAGCTGTATCATCATTATTCGGATTTGCGTGTAAAATACTGAATAGTGCGTGCCAGGCGATAAGTATCTTTACGCAGGCCGCTTATAATTAAAAGCTGGTTGTCTGAATAGTCCACCGTTACACGGTCTTCAAACATACGGGTGATGCGCGCCATGGTGCCGGTGTGACGGAAGATCAACTTCTTGTCTTCTTCTTTTTCCAACACAAAATGCAGGTCGGCAAATATCCGGATAATATCTTCTTTATCTTCTTCAAACGGACGGTTCAGGTGAACCTTTTGTTTTATAAAGCCTATCAAAGGGTACACAAAGCCGAAGATAACAAAGAATAAAATCATTTGTTTAACATCACTTTGCATCACCAAGTCTGTAAAGGTGACATCAGAATATCCGCTACGGCCAAAAATGTAGGTTAATACAAAGATCAGCACTGTCAGCAAAAAGAATAAAAAGGTCGATTTCAGTGCACGTATCAAATAGCGTTGAATATCCATAAGTAAAAGTTTGAATGTTTAAAGTCGTAAAGATACAAAAAAATTGGTAAATTTGTAGCTTATTCCTCCCTGATATGTCGATAGCAACTGAAAATATCACTAAATTTTACGGCGAACAAAAAGCGCTCAACAACGTCAGCCTCAACATTTCAAAAGGTGAGGTAGTGGGCTTATTGGGCCCCAATGGCGCCGGAAAATCCACTCTCATGAAGATACTTACAGGGTACCTCCCCGCCTCTTCCGGAGATGCCTTTATCAGTGGAGTCAACATTGTTACACAATCCTTGGAAGCCCGCCGCCACATCGGCTACCTGCCGGAACATAATCCACTCTATTTAGAGATGTATGTGCGTGAATACCTGGGAATGATGGGTCAATTGCAAGGCCTAGGCAGCAAAGCCTCACAGCGCGCCGATGAGGTTATTGAAATCACTGAAATCACACCTGAACGACACAAGCAAATAGGACAACTTTCCAAAGGTTACCGCCAGCGCGTGGGACTGTCACAAGCGTTACTACATAATCCGGACGTGCTGATATTGGACGAACCTATGTCGGGACTGGATCCTAACCAGATTGTGGGCATACGCCGGCTCATTCAATCGCTCGGAAAGGAGCACACAGTACTGTTGTCCACCCATATCATGCAGGAGGTGGAGGCTATGTGCAGCCGCGTAGTTATTATCAACAAGGGAAATATTGTGCTTGACAACGCGATGGAGAATCTGAAAGGACAATCATTGGAGGATCGTTTCAGAGAACTCACCCACTAGCTAAAACAAGTTATTGTCTATATGCTTTTTAAATTCATTGCCATACTGATCGCCGGTGTTATTATCTGTGGTTTGTTGCGCATCCTCCTTCGTTGAGCAGGACACTACAAAAAGTGCCAGTGCGCATATTGCCGTAAAAAATGTTTATTCGTCATAATCTTCTTGTTTTATAGGACAATATTAGGGGAAATGCCTAAAACATGAAAATTTATTCAACGAACGGGCAAAATTTGCCAATGAAAAACCAATATCAGTCGAAACGGAGATCTGACCGGGAAGTGTGGCGAATATAGAGAATATGTACTGTATCTCCATATATCTCATAAAATATTCTATATCGGCCTTCCAGACAACAACGAATTTCACGAGCGGTTTTTGTGGATACTCGCCTGAAGCGCTGTGGCATAAAAGACAATCCCTTAAGAGTGTTGCTTAACTTTTCATAAGTACGCAGAGCTTGTAATTCTCCGTAATTATAAAAAGTATAGTCAATAATTTCTTTAAGGTTTTGTTTTACTTGAGAGTGGATTACAATATTATAGCGCCCCATTACCTTCTAACCCAAAAAAATCTCTAAATTTTTTCCTATTTTTAGGTTCGATGCCCGAGTCTTCCATAAATTCCTCTAAAGGCCGGCCTTCTCCCCTGTCAACAGCATCCAAAGCGGGTTGCAACATTGCAGTTATTTGCCCGGGGGTCATAGGAGTGCCATCTTCAGCATAAATTACCATGAATTTATCATTTTCCTCATAATCTGTGGAAATGATATTTTGTTCAGGCTTGATGGGTGTTGTAGCCATTTTGTTTATACGGCGCAAGGCCATGGGTTGAGTAGCGGTTATCATACAATTAAATTTTAATAGTACAAATGTAGGAATTAAGTCTTAGATTCACAAAATTAAAATTTCATAATAATTTCCTCCAGCGCTCTTTTCGGCACATGATGCACTTGTTGCTTGTCACGCCAATATTTCACATCATTATCTTTGATGTTTTCAATGACGATTTCTTCTTTGGGTTTTCCCAAGGCAATAACCAATGCCACATTAAACTGCTCGGGAATGGATAAAATACCACGTAATTTGCCTTGATGAAAAGTGCCTATCATGCAGCCGCCAAAACCCAGCTCCACCGCTTGCAATAATATGCTTTGTGCAAAAATTCCCGGATCAATACCGGCATTTGGCGTGATGGTGGTGTCGTGCAACATGATGATATAAGCGGAAGGACGTTCTCCCTCAACGGGGCCGGGCCATTCAGTCAGATAGCCTGCCCACCCGAGCGTGTCAAAAATTTGCGCATTCAATTCGGACGTGTTGCTCAACACATATTTTATGGGTTGTAAATTCCTTCCGGAAGGAGACAGGCGTGCGGCCTCCACCATGGTGTGCAAAGCGGCTTCCGGCACCTGTTCTTGTTGGTAAAAGCGGCGGTAGGAGCGGTTTTTGGAGAGGAGGGAAAGGAGAGGCATGGGCTAAACAGTTTCTAGTTGAATTATCCACTCTTTAAAGTGTATACATTTATTAATGATATTAGACAAACCTATATTCATCGCCAAAACATTACCATAAATAATTTTATCATAGCCCTTAATATGTCTCTTTAATCTTTTTGAAGGAGCATTATGTGGTGTATTATTGATCATCTCCGGATTTGGGTGTTGATTTATAATTTCTTCCAATTCTCCCCTGTCTGTAATCTCTGTAGATGAAAATAATTCATCAAATACAGTAACATTATTGAATAACAAACCTTCAAATTCATGTAATTGAATATATGGGATAAATCTATGCCGGATAGAATCAGTTAAATCATTTTGCATATCCTGCTCCAATGTTTTCATTCTCTGACATTTATCAACTATTTTATGAGCTCCTTCCCATGCCGGAAAATTATGTTTTTCTTGTATTCCATAGTAGTCAATAAACGTAGTAACAAAAACGTCTTTATCTTGAAGATGCATCTCTATCTGTTTTTTCAAGCTATCCCAAGAAACAATTCCCCCTCCCGATTTTTTTATCAATACTCCTTGTAAAATTATCCCTTTTGACAAAAAATAATCATACAAAACACTTTTACAAAATTCCAACTCTGTAGGACCTTCACAGATAATTATTATTCTTTTCATCATATCCATTAGCTAAGCAGGTTGCCCCCCTTGAATAATATTTTTTTGCCACAAATCCCCAATATTGTATTCTTCTAACCAAGTAGAAAAATCGGAGGTGTTCAAACGATTAAAACAACTTTCTCCATCCTTTTGATCAACAGTAATAATGTCTTCTGCTGAAAAATGATTTACCAATTCAACTGATTGAGTAGATACAATTACTTGAGCACCTCGCTCCGCAGCACTCCTTATCATACCGGCCAATTTGGCTATAGCAAAAGGATGCAAACCTAATTCCGGTTCATCTATGATAATACTTGCCGGTAATGTAGGCTGTAAAAACAATGTTGCTAATGCTATAAAGCGAATTGTTCCATCAGATAAATCGGTTGCCCCATAAATTGTGGAACAAAATTTATCTTGCCACTGTAACTTGATATAACCGTCTTGATTCGGTTGAAAATAAAAATTTGAAAAATATGGCGCAATACTTTGAATAGTAGTAATGATTCGAGTATATATTTTAAGTTCTCTACGCTGTATATTAAATAAAAATGCTGCTAAATTTTCTCCTTTTTCATATAAAAAATGGATGTCGTTTTCTACGTGACTTGTTTGAGAGAATGGAGATTTTTTACCTGTATCATGAAAATGATATTTTTTTAATCCCTGCAAATATTTTTTTGTATATTCTGATCTATAGGAGCCGCTCTGTTTTAACTGTGATTCTGGCTTCATGGAAGCAATATCAAAAGGACTGTTGTCGTACCATACTTTTTCTTTTGTAAAAACAAAACCACTTTCCCCATACTTAATTACAAAAGAATAGGCATTTTTATCAAACCCAACTCGAACTCCTATTGTATCTGTAACTTTTAATCCTTTATGCAATATTTTCTCCACACCACTACCCAAGGCTACGTGACTAGCCAATTTTTGCTCATATATTGCATTTAGAAAATCAAATAATGACAGAAAATTACTTTTCCCGGAACCATTAGCTCCTATAAGGATATTAACAGGGCGGATTTCTATCTCAGCCTCTTTAATTGATTTATATCCTGCAATTTTTATATAATCCATATCTATATTGTGTCTAGTAGTGGGGTGGTTATCTAATTATAAACAAATGTAGGAACATTTTCTTAAAAACAAAAATCCCTTTTAATTTTTCAACTAAAATGATTTTAATGAGTGATTAGGGAATTAAGAGATAAGGGATTAGGATGTCTTTTTTCGAGCCCCTAATCCCTTAATTTCCCAATATCTTAATATCGATATTACTTCTTCATGGCTTCTTCCACAGCCACGGCTACAGAAACGGTTGCTCCTACCATGGGGTTGTTACCCATACCGAGGAAGCCCATCATTTCTACGTGAGCAGGTACTGAAGAGGAGCCGGCAAATTGAGCATCACCATGCATACGGCCCATAGTGTCGGTCATGCCGTAAGAGGCGGGACCGGCGGCCATATTGTCGGGGTGAAGGGTACGGCCTGTACCACCACCTGAAGCTACCGAGAAGTATTTTTTACCTTGCTCCATGCATTCTTTTTTGTAAGTGCCGGCTACAGGGTGTTGGAAACGGGTGGGGTTAGTAGAGTTTCCTGTAATTGATACATCAACACCTTCACTGCGCATGATAGCCACACCTTCGCGTACATCATCGGCGCCATAGCATTTTACTTTGGCACGCTCGCCTTCTGAATAGGGCGTTTCCTTCACTACCTTCAACTCACCGGAAGCGTAGTCGAATTGGGTTTGCACATAGGTGAAACCGTTGATACGGGAGATGATCATGGAAGCATCTTTACCCAAGCCGTTAAGGATAACGCGGAGGGGTTCTTTACGCACCCTGTTGGCTGATTTAGCTATACCGATAGCACCTTCGGCAGCAGCGAATGATTCATGTCCGGCCAGGAAGGCGAAACATTTTGTTTCGTCACGCAGCAGCATGGCTGCGAGGTTACCGTGACCAAGACCTACCTTACGGTCGGCCGCCACAGAACCGGCGATACAAAAAGCCTGCAAGCCTTCGCCGATAGCTTCGGCAGCTGCAGCTGCTTTTTTGCAGTCTTTTTTAATAGCAATAGCTGCGCCGAGTATGTATGCCCATTTTGCATTTTCGAAGCAAATAGGCTGTGTTTCTTCGCAAATTTTATAAGGGTTGATCCCTTTTGCCTCACAGATGGCTTTAGCCTCTTCGAGGTCTTTGATGTTATATTGTTTGAGCACCGCTTCTATTTGCTTAATGCGGCGTTCGTAACTTTCAAATAATGCCATAATTTAAAAATTTAAAATTTATTCGTGACGAGGATCAATGTATTTTGC
>JAVBSQ010000047.1:0-8556 GCA_031556695.1 Bacteroidales bacterium
TAGAAGAGCTTTCCCGTTTTGCCGAAATGGCGTACCAACTGTGCTTCAGAGAAAGCCTTCAGGTCGGCGCCGGTAAATATGCCGAGGGAGTGCATTTTAGTGGCGGTTACTTTCCCTACGCCGAAGAAGCGTTCGATTTTCAGTCCTTCGACAAAGCGCTCGGTGTCTTCCGGTTTTATTGTAAACAGTCCGTCCGGCTTTTTATAATCCGAGGCTATTTTCGCCAGAAACTTGTTGACCGAAATGCCTGCAGATGCCGTTAGTCCGGTTACATTTTTTATCTTTTGCTTGATTTCTTTCGCAATGAGCGTTGCCGACGCCATATTTTTATGATTAACGGTAACGTCCAAAAAAGCTTCATCAAGAGATAGGGGTTCTACCAGGTCTGTATATTCATGGAATATTTCATTGATCTGTGTCGATGCTTGTTTGTAAACATCGAATCGCGGAGAAGCGAATATCAAATCAGGACATTTATACAGGGCGGTTTTAGAGGGCATGGCCGAGTGAACACCATACTTACGGGCCTCATAACTGGCCGCAGCCACCACTCCCCGCGCCCCACTATAGCCCACGGCAAGGGGCTTGCCGCGGAATTCAGGATTATCGCG
Organism: Bacteroidales bacterium; assembly: GCA_031556695.1. Classification (GTDB taxonomy): domain Bacteria; phylum Bacteroidota; class Bacteroidia; order Bacteroidales; family UBA932; genus UBA932. Next base: position 612 of record JAVBSQ010000047.1, read on the forward strand.
CTGCTCGATAGATGCATAAAAAGCATCCATATCAATATGAATTATCTTACGCACAACTTTTATTCCGTTTTCTTTTTGCAAGTTGCAAAGGTACGAATTTTATAGGGCTTGGCAAAGCTGTAAACAAACGGATTGTTGATGCAAGAAAATTTTTGATGTAATAAGAATTAATCTATCTTTGTAGCACGATTTTTAAAAAACATGCTACTTTAATCATGAAAACTACTACATATAGACTCCTATCACTCTCCTGCCTTCTTTTGTATTCAGCGCTTTGCCTAGCCAAACCCAGTCGTCTTACAATCGCTGACAGCCTGAAAAACGAAGCTACCAATCTTAACGAAATAGTGATAACAGGCACACGTGTTCCTGTTTCGCGTGATATAATACCGGTTCCAATCACTATACTACACCGTAATGTCATAGAACAGAGTAAGGAAACAAGCATCCTTCCTGTTCTCACGCAACAGGTGCCGGGACTTTTCGTCACCTCCCGCGGAATGATGGGCTATGGTGTATCAACGGGCGCTGCCGGCAATATTAACATGCGCGGTTTTTCCGGAGGAGCCGGACAGGTACTGGTCCTTATTGACGGGCATCCGCAATATGCTACCCTCTATGGCCATCCTGTGGCCGATGCCTACATTGCCTCTGAAACACAACATGTAGAAGTCTCGCGAGGCGCAGCCTCCATACTTTATGGTTCTAATGCAATGGCCGGAGCTATCAATATTATTACCCGCAAAGCAACAAGTGATGGGAACAGGCTCTCCGCCCGTTTAATGGGTGGCTCTTACGGCACACAGAATTATACGATAACCGACAGCTACCGTAAAGGACGTTTCTCGGGTGTTGTCAGCGGAAACTATGAACGGACAGACGGAGAGCGTAACAACTCCGAATTTGACATGTGGGCCGGATATGTAAAACTGGGCTACGACTTCTCGGAAAAATGGAAACTCACAGGGAACGTAAATATCTCACAAGCCAATGCGCAGGTACCCGGACAAGAAAGCCGCCCGCTGCTGGACGGCACAACAGATGCACTGCGCGGCATGTCGGGACTTACCCTGGAGAACAATTACGGATCAACAAGAGGAGCGGTAAACTTCTATTATAACTGGGGGAAGCATGAAATAAACGATGGCTATTATGCAGGAGGCACTCCTCAGCCCTACCTGTTCAATTCAACAGATTATATGGGAGGGGTGAATATTTTTCAAGCGGTAAACCTGTTTAAAGGCAATACCATCACAGGTGGGTTTGATGCCAAACTGTATGGAGGAAATGCTTACCGAGACCCTGTAAAAGAAATATATGCCGATCATGTTAAGTTGAATGAAATGGCCGGATATATTCTCGTTCAACAAGAGCTTTGGAGATTTATGGTAGAAGCAGGGTTGCGCTTGGATCATCATAGCCTGTATGGGACAGAATGGATTCCCCAAGCCGGCATTTCATTCAAAGCGGCAGCGCAGACACATTTGAAATTTTCATTTTCCAAGGGCTTCAGGGCGCCCAATATGCGGGAATTATATATGTTTGCCATAGCCAATGAAAATTTACTTCCTGAGCGTAGCTTCAGTTATGACTTTACCGTATCTCAAAGACTTCTTCGGAATCGCATGTCTTTGGAGCTAACCTTGTATTATATCAAGGGAGATAATATGATAGAATCGGTTGATATAGGTGGAAGCCGCTACCAAAACAGGAATGTAGGAGAATTTGCGAACAAAGGAGTGGAGTTCAGCCTCCATTACATGATACTTAATAACCTCACCCTAAGCGCCAACTATAGCTACCTCGATATGGAAAAAGCAGTTACCGGCGCACCGAGGAATAAATTTTATGCCGGTGTGACCTACAGTCCCCGTAAATTTATATTCAATGTTGGAGCACAAGTAATAGACGAACTCTATTTAATTACCGGTAAAAACCCTCAAACAACAGATTACACACTGGTTGATGCGCGGGTAGCTTATCGTCCGCTAAAATGGATGGAAGTTTTTATTAAAGGAGATAATTTATTGAACAAAACGTATGAAACAATAGCGGGATACCCAATGCCGGGCATCACAGTCTTGGGAGGAGTATCATTAAACCTATAAAAACCGCATGTTAATCGGCCCTGCTCATCACTAATTTCCCGTGCTTAATGCCTTTTATGGTGGTAAGATGATCGGACAATTCAGTTAAACGCTGTGCCTCACCTGTAACGGTGGTGATATGCATCAACAAATTATCATTAATAAAATATTGAGCGGAAGAAAGTATTACATCTGTATAGTTTAACTCAACAGCGGCTATCCGGGAAGTAATTTCTTTTTTGTCGCGGCTATAGATGATAATGATTGTACCGGCTACAATATGATTACATTGCCACTTTTGCTCGGCTACATATTTCTTGATAAAGAAGCCAAGGGCTTGAGAGCGGTTACCAAAGCCATTTTCTTCAACATACTGGTCCAGTTCTTCCACCAGCTTATCTTCAAGGGAGACCCCAAATCGTTTTAATGTCATAGTAATGTTGTGTTTTTCCAACCGTTTTCAAAATACCAGGTTTCTTTTACTCCGCTTTCCTTAAGGGTAGCTAGTGCATCATCTAACAAGAAGTCCAATTCTTCCGGCTTATGCGCATCAGTGTTTACCATCACGGGAATATTCATCTCCGCCAATTTTTTCCACAGGTAAACACCCGGAAAATAATCAGAACAGCGTTGTTTATAGATACCACGGGCATTAATTTCACAAACAGTGCCGGTTTCCTTCATCAGCGTAAGCGTTTCCATCACCAAATCGTTGTACCAACTGTCTTGCTCTGTAAAATAACGCCCTTTATTATGCATTTTCACCTTGTCAAAATGCCCCACAACATCAGGCTTTTGAGTAGTAATCATGGCATTGGTTTGCGCATAAAAGGCTTTTACCGCAGCCCTGATATCATTTCCAAAGAAATCACGTAAACCTTCATCATACACTTCCGCCTTTCCCCCATCGGTAAACCAGATGCCGGACTTGTCGGGCGAAGGTACTAAATGCACAGAGCCTATGATGTAATCCAATCCGCACTGCTTTTTCAGTCCCTGCAGGTCTTCCAGCAAGCCGGTGATGTAGTCGGCTTCAAGTCCAAGGTAGATGTTAATTTTGCCGGCATAACGCTGTTGCAGCTCACGAATCGTACTTACATAATTATCCAACTGTTCTGCCTGTATGGCAAACGAAGCTCTAAAAGGGAGTGGTGCATGCCCCGAAAAGCCAAGGTGGGTAAAGCCTTTGTCGATGGCGGCTAGAACGTAGTCTTCCGGTGTTCCTATCCCGTCACAAAAATTACTGTGGGTATGGTAGTTAAATTTCATTTCTTTCATTAGTCAATTCTTTTAAATACAGAATACGGCATAGAGGGGTACGGACTTGATGCCATTTTCCAATCCGAAATTCTTTTTAGATACGCGGATAGCGTAAGGGCATTTATATTTTTCCATAAAAATACCGAGGCTTTTAGAACGTACGCGTATGCCTGCTTTTACTTCAACAGGAATGACATCAAGGGCTTTCTGAATAACGAAATCGAGTTCGGCGGTATTATCGTTTTTCCAATAGAGCAAAGGTGTCAAGTTGGCGGAGAGGGCCTGTGCCACATAGTTTTCAGCAATAGCACCAATGAATGAATTGTCGGTTTCGAGCGGAGACAGTATAGCTTGCGCGGGTATGCCGGACTGCATGGTTAACATGCCTACATCCGACATATAGAGTTTGAAGTCGCTCAAATCAATATGAACTTTAATGGGCATTGTACCCTGCGTTGTTTTCTGGCATTTAAGGACCACGCCGGCATATTTAAGCCATTCTATAGATTCGCCGAAAATAGTAGCGCTCCCCCCCTTCTGCACAACGCTATATTGAAATTTATGGTTTTCTTTTGCCAGCTGGGCGGGGATAGATTCATAGCAGGCCCGTATTTTTATACTCGTTGCCGGCTCGGCATACTTTGCCATATCGGCAACATATTCTCTCAAAATTTTGTTTTGGATATCGGCGACAGCCACGAAGCTGTTGGTGTTGATAAATTCCTTAACGGCAGCGGGCATGCCACCCACAATCAAATATTGGTTATACAGGGTTATGGCGATGGAATGTATGTCTAATGGTTGATTGGAGTGGAAGTGCTGACGGATCAATTCTGCAAAGTTTTCTTTACCCGATGCCCATAAAAATTCTTCAAAATCCATGGGGAAAAGGGTCATTTCATCGACCTTCCCTACGGGGAAAGAGTATTTTTTACGGTTGATAGCTACTCCGAGCAAAGAGCCTGCGGCCACAATATGATATTCCGGCGCCTGTTCGCAGAAATATTTCAGTGAGGTTAAAGCTCTTTCGCTCGCTTGAATTTCGTCGAGGATAATCAATGTTGCGCCTGGAATGATCCGCTGCGAATGTGCTGACTCCAAGTACTGGATAATAGGTGCAGGAGTGATATTTTCTTCAAATTGTTCTGCCAGGGCTTTGTCGGTTTCTAGATTAACAGTGATGCACTTATCAAATTCCTGACGGCCGAATTCTTGCAAGATAAAGCTTTTGCCTACCTGTCGAGCACCGTTGAGAATGAGGGGCATTCTGCCGGGCTTGTCTTTCCATTTGAGTAGTTCGTCGTAAATTTTCCGTTTCATCGCGGCACATATTTGTTACAAATATACTTTTATCTATGGAAAAATACAAATTTTACATACTTTTTCATAGATAAAAATATGTTGAATTTTATTAAATTGTTGATTTTTAGATAAATAATGAAATCCACAATTCCTGCTCCGGATTTTTAAAGGATCAGGTGGAAAAGATGGTTGGTAGCTTGTCTTTCTCTCCCTTTAGGGAGAGCATGTTGGTAGAGAATTAAGATAATGCAAAGATAATAGATATAGGAATGTTTGCCGGGCGATTTCGTTATGGTTATATTGTACGCCGCGCGAATGAACATTGTTTACCGGATTCTACTACCGAGATACCGTCCCGTAACGGGACTGGGCAGCAAATAGCTACAAAAAAATAACCCCATAGAATAACTTAAATACTTATGTCCACCAAACGCAATTTAATGGAACTCTTCCAGTCCGAAGCCCCCGAAGTGGCACAGGCCTTCGGCGGCTTGATATAAGCCGTAAGCAGCATGAAAGCGCTGGAGCCGAAAACAAAACAGTTGATATACATTGCGATCAAAGCGTCGCAAGGCGAAACCACGGCGGTGACCTCCCCCACCTGCCGATGACGAAGAAAGCCGGCGCCACACGCGATGAGCTGAAGGAAGCGATTGTGATGACGACGACGGTGTGCGGTATCAAAGGCGTGGCGAGTTGTTTGGAGGCGGCGCTGGAGGTGCATGATAATTACTAACATTCAAACACTTAGCCTCACTAGAAGCAATTTCATTGAAATTTATACTCAAATTATTGTTAATACTAATAGTTTTATATATCTTTGTAATTATGCTAAAATACACAATTAAAGCAATTATATAGACATAACTATGAATATTAGCACAATTATTAATAAAACTCCTGATACAATTCTTAGTGGAATTGCAGACCGTGTTAAAGAAAGAAGACTTGAACGGAATCTTACTCAAAAGGCCTTTGCTAAACGCGCAGGTGTTGGATATGATACCTATCGTAAGTTTGAGAATACGGGAGAAATCACGCTTCGCAATCTTGTGTTATGCGCCATTACTCTTGATGATGTAGAAGGATTTTCCGAGTTGTTTGTAAAAAAAAGCTACCAAAGCATAGACGAGTTATTGAAAACACAGGAAACAAAGAAAAGAAAGAGAGGGTCAGGCCATGAATGATATAAAGGCAATAGATGTTTTCATGAACGGTGTAAAAGTGGGACGGCTCGCTCTGACCCCCGACGCACTGTGTGCATTTGAATATGATCCTGCCCGGCTGGCCTCCGGAGAGTCTATATCTCCCTTCAAGCTTCCGCTCGAAAAAAGGGTATTCATAGCCGGCCGCCAACCTTTCAATGGAGGCTTCGGCGTATTCGACGACTGCCTGCCTGATGGATGGGGCAGCCTGATAGTAGACCGGCATCTTAGAACCAAGGGAATAGATCCGTCAAAGCTAACCCTTCTTCAACGATTAGCAATAGTAGGTAGCAACGGTCGTGGAGCGCTGGAATTCCGGCCCGACTACAGCGATTCAGTACCCGATGAAAGTATAGACCTCAACCAGCTGGCAGCCGAAACAGAGAAGATACTCAGTTCCGACTATGACGGCGTGTCACTCGACACGTTATATAAACATGGCGGTTCGCCCGGCGGGGCAAGGCCTAAAGTTTTTATCAAAGATGACGGCAAAGAATGGCTGGTTAAATTTAAAGCCGCCGCCGATCCGGTAAATATGGGGCAGATAGAATATGAGTATTCTATTCTCGCAAAAAAATGCGGTATCAATATGCCGGAAACAAGGTTGTTTGAAGGAAAATATTTTGGCGTGGACCGTTTTGACCGTACACCGGAGGGTAAAATCCATACCGTAAGCACCGCCGGATTGCTAAATGCCGATTACCGCATTCCGAGCCTTGATTACTTAGATTTATTGAAACTTTGCCTTGTCCTTACCAAAGATATGGAACAGGTGTATGCGCTTTTCCGCCAGATGGTATTTAATGTCGTGATTAAAAACCGCGACGATCATGCAAAGAATTTCTCTTTCCAGTTCGTCAACGGAGCATGGAAACTCTCCCCTGCCTATGACCTTTTGCCCAGCAGCGGCTTCAATGGCTATCATACCACAACGGTGAATAATAACGGTGATCCAACAGTCAATGATATGATGGTGGTTGCCGATAAGGTTGGGCTCAACAAACAGTGCGCCAATGCGATTATTCAGGAGATCAATAAAGCCGTAACTTCATCATGATGTCCGTTTGGGGATCATCGCCCAAATTTTAGTTGGACACCACTTTTAATCCCACAATAGAAATAATCAAGGTGGAAATAAAGAATAAACGCCAAAATGCAGCGGGTTCTTTAAATACGAGTATCCCTACCAGCACGGCTCCTACTGCCCCTACCCCTGCCCATACAGCATAGGCAGTGCCCATAGGCAGGGTCTGCGATGCTTTATATAGCAAGTACATGCTTAATGTAGAACTGATCAAAAAGCCCATTAGCCAGAGCCACATTTCGAGTCCTGCGGTGGTCTTTACCTTACCTAAGCAGGTGGTGAAGCCTACCTCGAAACATCCTCCTAAGATTAACCATATCCAAGCCATAATTCCTTGTTTTTCAACGCCCAAATTTAAAGCATTTTTATGAATTCACAAAGGCCAAGTTTATTGAATAGGTAAGTTTGTTCTATTTTTATACAATAGGCACACAAATTTCTGTTGTCAGCTTTTCCGGCGCCGTCTAAAAATATTTTCGTAACTTTGCTGTATGATGGATATAACAAAACCTAAAACGGTTGATGAATATATTGCTCTGGCATCGCCGGGTGTAAAAGAGCATCTGGAACAGCTGCGTATGATTATCCTGCAAACAGCACCGCAAGCGCAGGAAGGAATCAGCTACGAAATGCCTGTTTATAAAATAAATGGTGTGTTGGTGTATTTTGGCGGGTTCACCAGGCATGTGAGCCTCTTTCCGGGGGCTGAAGCCATTGCTGCATTCAAGGAGGAGTTGACGGGCTACAAAACCGCTACAGGAACCATTCAGTTCCCCGTAAACAAACCGATTCCGGTAATGCTGGTAAGGAAAATAGTTAAATTCCGGCTGAAGCAAAACCTGGCTAAAAAGAAATAATATTATGATAATAACCGGCATATTACAATCGGAATACCCTGAAGTCATGGAGGTTTGGGAAGCCTCCGTCAGGGCTACCCATCATTTTCTTAAAAAAAAGGATATCCTTTTTTTTAAGAAAATGATCCGCGAACAATATCTCGATGCTGT